>JAIRZG010000211.1 GCA_031267345.1 Zoogloeaceae bacterium | reverse complement strand
GAGCGTGGCAGCGTAAAAGCCGCGGCTGTTGATGGCGGCGTGCATCAGATCGTCGCCGTTCAGGAGGCTGTTGGGCTGAAGTTCAAGATCGCTGTAATCGGGATTGCCCCAGTTTTTGTTGGGGGTCGTGCAGCCCGTATTGCTTTCGCAGACGTATCTGCCGCCGCTGCCGTTGGGGTAGCCCCAGTCTCCGGCGAGCACGGTCGGCAAACTTGCCGGATTCTGCAATCCCTTGGCGATGCGTTTCCAGTCCACGCTGTGGGCGTCGTCCAGGTGGATGGCCAGCACGTTCATGTGCTGCCAGAAGGCCGGATCGATGGTGCTTCTCGGCACATTGTTGTTGGATCTGCCATTCCACGTTATGTCGAGCAGATCAGTTTTCCAGTAGATCATGGCGACATCCGCCATGGTGGTAAGACGACCTCCCAGACCATCCGCGAACGGCGGCGCAGCAGTATACCCATAGGCGACTGACCCATTGGCGTCGTACACATTGGCGTGGTAGTACCCCACCCCATTTACGCTGTCCGCGTCGCGGGAATGACCGCCACCGAGCGGATCGGTGTCATCATTGCTGAAATTCCCGCCGGTCAGGGTCAGGACATAGCTTTTGCGGCACGCCTGATAGCGGGACGCTTCAGCGTTCGCGCTGGCGGCGCGGATAAACCCCGGCGTGGAAGACCAGGGGCCTTGCAGGGTGTGGTTCGTGTAATACGTGCCAACCGCAGCCAGACTTTTACGCATCCCGGCGTGACCGGCGTACGAATGTGACGACCCGTACAGGCCAAACAGCCAGTTGAGCAATTGCGTCCTGCACTGCCCGCGGGCAGTAGCAGGAGTAATGGTAGCAGGACAGGCGTCGCTGCTGCCGTAGCCGGATGGATCGTCGGGATCGAAATCCCGGAAGGGACGCACCCCGCGCCTGACGTAATCGGCTTCGGCATTGTCGCCATCTATATAATGGTTGCCCAACCAGCTAGCGCCTTGGACGGAGCCTCTGGGACAGCCGACATCGCTGGATTTGCCACTTCCTGATAATTTGTCTATACCGCACGAGGTCACGGCGTAGCCGACGCGCGTTTCCGGATCCAGATCGTCCAGCACGTGGGTCAACACGGTTTTCATCAGGGAGCCGGGATGGTAGTAATAGCTGTACCAGTTGGCGAAATTCTGCTGCTTTGCCGATGCGGGCATGGGGCCTCTTTCCGCCACATTCCACCAGGGGTAATACTCGTCCTTGTCTTCCGCCTCGCCCACGCGAATCGCCTCGAAACAGTTGTAGTATCGGAGTATCCAGTTATGGGTTCTGTTGTCGTTGGTGAACTGGGTTTGCGGATAATGCACCGCAGCATTGCGGGCTACGTCGGCGGCGGAGGTGCTGCCGACGCCGAGGAGGTTAACTGGAGGGTATACGGAACTGCTGCCATAGGCGCCCGGAAAAACGTAACTAGCGTTGCTGCTGCCGAATTTGCCGTACTTGGAATAATCCGTGTAGCCGTACATCGCCACATCCTGAAACACACAGCCGGTTCGCGCCGGATTCTCGGGGGTGCCGTAGGTCAGATGCGCTTCACCGCCCTGGTTGACAATTCTTTGCGTCACAATCGCCGTCCTGTTACCGGTTGGGTAGTCGCCGGGACCGGTATTGGTATGCCAGTACTCCTGCGTTACCTGCGGCAGTAAACGGATGTCCTGCCAGGTTTCATTGCCATTCGCGTCCAGTACGGAGGGGTTGAACTGCTTGGAGCCATCGGCGTTGTACTTGACGCGCCCCGGATGATACAGGTTGTAATGCGCCACCGCGCCAATCGCCGTGCCGGTTCCCGGCCCTGCCGCGCCATCCGTCTTGTATTCAGGCAGATACACCACGTCACTGATGGTGACATTGGTGTCCCTCCACCACGTTGCGTGAAAATTGTTGCTCAAATTTTTGGTTTTTACTGTCAGACCCCAATTGAGCACGCCAAAGCCATCGATGGGCGCGTCGGTAAAAGGCACGTCCGGCCACTCCGTGGTGGTCCCCGGTATGAACCCCAGCGGCTTTTTGTATTCCACCGAAGGATCGTAATAAATCTTGTTGATGTGCGAGGAATGATAGGGCTTATTAACTCCTGTCGGGGGGATGCTGCCGTTAGCGGCGGTCAGCAAATCGTAACGGTCGGCGGTGGTCGGCAGCATGCCGAAGTGCGTAAAGCTCCCCGTATTCATCAACAGCACGATATTGGGCGGCATGACGCCGCCGATGCTCAAAGGCATGCTGGAAATTTTCGGCGCCTCGAATTTGTCCGGCAGGGTCGCGCTCGGATCCGCCGCCAGGGCGGCGGCGGCGAAACCCGCCAGGGCCAGACCGACCAAACGGCGCGACGCGGCGAAACGGAATTTTTGCGTGTTCATCATCCTTCTCCTTCTTTCTCTATATGCGTTCGATACTTACTGCCGCGTCACGATGGACTGCACCACCGTCACCGCCGAATCCACCGTTGGATCGGAGGCGTCGCTGCCCAGCGCCGTGATCCGGAAAACTTCCAGGTCAAACTTGGCGAACTGGGTGTTCACATTCAGGGTCGCGCTCGACTTGGCGTTCGGCAACTGCTCCGCCACATACCACGGCGAAGCCGCGTTCCCATACAGCGCAATGTGATAGACCTTGTGCGCGTCCGTGCCGCCATTCACCCAGCCCGCAAGCAGGGTGAAATCCCGCGCGCCGCCGCCGCCGCTACCGCACCACTGGCCGCTCTCCACGTCTTCTTCAATCCGGCATTCGCCCGGCGAACTCGTGTCCAGCGTGCGCTTTTCATGCACAAACTCGTTTTCCACGCCACGCAAACCCGCCTCCGCCTTCTCGAAGGCTATCGCCAGACGCCCGGCGCTCCCCGCCATGGACTCCTGCTCACGCACCCCCTGCATCACCGAAAGACTGACGATGGTGATCAGGATCAACATGATCAGGCCGATAATCAAAGCCGCGCCACGCTCACGGGAAGCGCCCGCGCCGCGCGTGATGAATTTCCCGTTCATTTTCGACTCCTCCCCCTCAATCCGCCGCAGAATCGTGCGCTTCCACGCTCTTATCCACACTCGTAATCTTGTTGCGTATCGCCATCGTCGCGGAAAAAAGCCGCCGCAAACGCCGATCCGTCGTGACATAACTCGCGGCCCCCGCCGGATCGTCGCCGCACAGACGCATCTCATACTGCGCCGCCTCCGGCAACACCTCCGGCCGATACGAAACCAGCACCAGATCCACCTGCACCTGCGTCGCGTTGCGCTTCATCGCGGTCGGCGCGGACTCCCAGCGCGTCAGACGCTTGTTCGCCGCATCCGTCTCATCCACCAGGCACACGCGAAAAGCCTCCACGCCACGCGCCAACTCCTCCAGATTCGCAACCTCCGACAACCCGCCCTCGTTGTAATACAGGGAACCTATCGGCAAAGTCGAACCGACGACGTCCTCGAAAACATCGTCCGGATTTGCCTTGACGCGAAAAGCGCGTGGTCGCGAATACTGGAACACCTGCGCCCCGCGCGCGAATATATGCGCGCTGTCGCTGCCGCCCGATCCCGACACCGAGACCGTGCCCTCCCCGGACGGGTCTTCCGGCACACCGGCGCCCGTTTGCCGCATGAGCAGCCCGCCGCCGCTGCAATCGCTGATCAATACCCGCGCGTCACTGTAATCGTCCAGCTCCAGCAGATGCGCCAGCGCGCCGCCCGCGACCGTCAACGCGCCATCGCTGGCGACGAATTCCTTCAGCACATCCGCCGTACCCGCGTTCGCCCGCACCCCATGAATCTCCATCCCCACAGACGCGGCGTTATCCGCCATATTGGGAATCGCGTCCGTGTAACCGCCCGCCTGCGCGTAAACCCCATCCTTGAACCGATCGAAATTCACGCCCATGCCGGACATGTCCTCCAACTCTTCTGCATCCACGCAGCCATGAAAACCCGCCATACGCGCGTCACGCCGGATAGTCTCCAATGCCGCGCGCGCGTTTTCCTGCATCCGCATCATCTCGCTGTTCAGCACATAAGCATGACGACCGCCAATAAAGGCGAAGGAAACCGCCATCAGCACAACCAGCCCGATCACCGCCGCCACCATCAACTCAATGAGGGTGAACCCGCCCTGGACGGCGGACGCCGCCGGATTTTTCCGCAAGGTCTTCATATCCGCCCCGCCAGATAAAATTGCTGGGTATTGGCCTCGAACAACGGGTCTTTATTACTACCGCCCCCCGCCTGATCCCAACGAATGCACACCATGTAGTAATCGCCCTCGGTGCCGCAAGTCGTCGCGCCCGCCGTCTCGCCCTTGGCGCGACACACCTGCACCTGCGCCGCCGGCAACGCCTTTTTCAGATTGTCCTGCCACAACTTTACATCCTTGCCGGCCTGCGACTCCGGCGGAACATTCGGAACAGCCGCGCCATCCGGCCTGACATTGTAATAGCCCAGCGCCGCTTCCCTGGGATTGCTCCGCATTTTATCCACAATGGCGTTGGCGTATTCGGTCGCTATCGTGCGCGCCATCGCGTTCTGGTTCTGCTTCAGGGAAGAAGTCTGCAACCCCACCAGACCCAGGATGCCAATCGCCAGAACAACCACCGCCACCAACACTTCCAGCAGCGTAAACCCCCGCATCGAAGCCGACATCGGGGCAAAAGAAGAAAAAGTTTGAGCGCGCATGATGAACCTCACAAATCAAATCAAATCGTACAAGCACTGTCTTCGGAAATCCTGGCGTGTCCCTGCGCATTCACATCCAGCAGCAAACCCGCGCCGCACGAGGACGCATTGCCCGCCACATTGTAAATTTCAGGTCGCACCAGAAGCGTGACGCTGGTTCCCTGCGTACCCGCCACCTTGACTTTCATGCTGCCTCTGGGCGTAAAGGTAAACTCGATTTCCTGCCCGCAAACATTCGCGCCCGTGCAAACTTTCACGCCATTCAAGGCGTTATGCTCACGCAAGAGAACAGACGCACCGCCAAAATTCTGCGTCTCCACGTTCCAGCCATCGTCCAGCGGCGCAGCAGCCACCTTCGGCGCCAGCGACACCTCCGTCCCGCGCGTAATCGCCTCACCGCGCGCGAAACGCAAGGCCGTCAACAATTCATCCGTGGAAGCCTCCACCTTCGTCCGCTCCATCCTGTGCTTGAACGCCGGCACCGCAAACGCCGCGAAAACGGCAATCAACATCAGAATGATCATCAATTCGAGCAGCGTAAACCCGCGCATTTTCAACGTAAACCCCGTAAACCCGCGCGTCTTGCCAAAATCTTTCATGAGTGCTCTCCCAAAAACGCGCAACGTCTGCGCGCAACTCCTGCACATGTGCCTTACTTATACCCGATGACATGAAAATCCGCGCGCCCCGTCAGACGAACGGTCAGATTCTTACGACGAACGGTTACGAACGCCAGGGATCGGAAATCCGTAGCGGCGCAGTGAATCGCGCCCCTACGATGCTTGACCGCCTGTCCGCACCGGAGGCGAATGCGGGGGCGGCTCGTGAAGCGCTCCTGTGCCACGCCATCAGGATTTTGACGAAGGCGCGCGTCCGGTGTCCAATCCTGTCATTTCGCGTGTAATCGCGGAATCCATTCGTAGTTTTCACCGCGTTACTGAATTTACAGGGTCGGCGCATGTCAATGCTGTCGTGTGGCATGAAGTCGGTCTGCAAGGGTAGAATCCGGTTTTATTTCAGTTGAGACGCGCATGATAGGCATTTTGTTGATAACGCACGGAACGCTGGGCGAGGCGTTGTTGCAGAATGCCTGCCACATTCTCAACAAACGTCCGCCGTTGCTGGCGCAACTGGGGGTTGCGGCGCAGGATGATCCGCTGGATATTCTGCCGCTGGCGCAATGCTGCTTGCGGCAGGTCGATGGCGGCGCGGGGGCGCTGGTAATGACGGATATTTTTGGCGCGACGCCCGCCAATGTGGCGATGAAGCTCCTGGAACCAGGGAAGGTGGCAGGCGTTTCCGGCCTCAGTCTGCCCATGTTGCTGCGCGCCCTGACCTATCGGGACAAGGATCTGGAAACCATCGTAACCAAGGCCGTCAGCGGCGCGCGTGATGGCGCGCTCGACATGCAAAAGGATATTTGATGCAAAGGCGTGAAGTCGAAATCATTAACAAGCTGGGACTGCACGCGCGTCCTTCCGGTCAGCTTTCGCAACTGGCGGGCGCTTTTGAGAGCGACATCTGGATGGAGCGCAACGGTCATCGCGTCAACGCCAAAAGCATCATGGGCGTGATGATGCTGGCGGCCGGATACGGCAAACAAATTACACTGGAAGCGTCAGGACGCGACGAAGCAGCCGCCATACAGGCGTTGTCCGAACTGATCGCCAGTCGCTTCGGGGAGGCGGAATGAGTTATACCCTGCACGGCCTGGGCATTTCGGGCGGCATCGCCATCGGGCAGGCCATGCTCATGTCACACGCCACGCTGGAAGTGGCGCATTTGACAATTAGCGCCCGTCAGGTAGACAAGGAGCTGGCGCGGCTGGATCGCGCCGTGGATGCGGCGCGCGCCGAATTGCTGGCCCTGAAGGCGCACAACGACCGCGCGCCCACCGCGCCCAACGAATTGATGGCCTTCATCGATCTGCACGTGCTGTTTCTATCCGATCCGGAGCTTATCGGCGCGACCCGGCGCATTGTGCGCGAACGGCTGTGTAACGTCGAATGGGCGCTGGTGCAGCAAATGGAGCATCTGGTCGAACAGTTCGAGCGGTTTGAAGACCCCTATCTGAAAGAGCGCAAATACGATGTCCTGCAAGTGGGCGAGCGGGTAATCAAGGAATTGCTCGGTCGTCCGGGACGGGTGTCGCTGAAGAAGGCCAAAGACGAGACGGAAGAGACACGGGTCATCGTGGCGCATGATCTGTCGCCTGCCGACACCATCGCCTTCAAGGAACATCATTTCGCCGCCTTTGTCACCGATGTCGGCGGCGCGACTTCGCATACCGCGATTCTGGCGCGCAGCATGGCGATCCCCGCCATTGTCGGTCTGTCCAGCGCCCGCGCCATGATCCGCGATGCGGAAACGCTGATTGTCGATGGCACGCGCGGCGTGTTGATTGTGAATCCCGATGAGCAGGTGCTCGATGAATACCGGATTCGCAAAGAGCAACTGGAACTCGAACGCACCAAGCTGAAACGCCTGAAATCCATGCAGCCGCGCACTCTGGATGGCGTGGACGTGGGCCTTTTCGCCAACATCGAAATCCCTTCCGATACGCGCGCGGCGCTGGAAGCGGGCGCGGACGGCGTGGGGCTGTTCCGCACCGAATTCCTGTTTCTGGGACGCGGCGACGCGCCTGCGGAAGAAGAACAATTCGAGGCCTACCGGAAGGTGGTGAAGGACATGGACGGTCGTCCCGTCACCATCCGCACCTTTGATCTGGGCGGCGACAAGACGCCGGACACCCAGCGCACCCCGACCAATCCCGCCCTGGGGCGACGCGCCATTCGTCTGTCGCTGGCGGAACCGGGAATGTTCCGCCAGCAACTACGCGCCATTTTGCGCGCTTCGCGCTATGGCAAGGTCAAGCTCCTGATCCCCATGCTTTCCCACGCGCGCCAGATTGACGCTTCGCTGCTGGCGGTGAACGCCGCCAAGGAAAGCCTGCGGGCGGAGCGCGTTGCCTTCGATGAAGACATTGAAATCGGCGGCATGATTGAAATTCCCGGCGCGGCGCTGGCGATCAACATGTTCCTGAAGCGACTGGATTTTCTTTCCATCGGCACCAATGACCTGATTCAATACACGCTGGCGATCGATCGCAGCGATGAACAGGTCGCCAGCCTCTATGATCCGCTGCATCCCGCCGTGATGATGCTGGTGGCGCATACGCTCTCCACGGCGGAAAAAGCGGGCGTTCCGGTTTCCCTCTGCGGCGAAATGGCGGGCGACGCCCGCTTTACCCGTCTTTTGCTGGGATTGGGCTTGCGCACCTTTTCCATGCACCCTTCGCAAATCATGCACGTCAAAAGCCGCGTGATTCAGGCCGACGCCAGCGAACTTGCCCCCCTCGCCCGCCGCATCCTGCGTCTGGACGAAACCGAAAAAATCAAGGAGGCCGTGGAAAAACTGTGATCGAAGGATGTCCTGCGCAGGACGGAGATCGGAAATCCGCTTCGTCCGCGCAACGCTACGGCGAAAACACGTTTCAACCCGTTACCGCTCGCGTCATCGGAGGCGCGTCATCGTTCGCAAGGACAAGGGTAGAATACGGGTTTTGCTTTTATTGTGATGTGACGACCATGAAATTTTCCCGTTTTTCAAATGGCCTTGCCCGGTTGTTGTTGGGGGGAGCGTTGTGTTGGAGCCTCGCTGCCGAAGCGCAGTTGGCGATTGAAATTACGGGTGCGGGCGCGAACCGGATTCCGGTGGCGATTGCGGATTTTGGCGGCGAGGCGGGCGCCAGTCAGGCATTGACCGCTGTAGTGCGCAGCGACCTGGAGCGCAGCGGCCTGTTCAGGCTGGTGGATACGGGCAGCGAAGTCCTGAGCGAGATTTCCGCCGTGGATTATGGCGACTGGAAAATCCGGGGCGTGGACGCGCTGGCGGCAGGCAGTCTGCGGCGCAACGCCGATGGTCGGCTGGAAGCGCGTTTCCGGCTGTATGACACCAATCGCCAGAGCAATCTGGGCGGCGCGGCCTATCTCACGGCAGCGCCGCAATTGCGCGCCGCCGGACATCGCGTTGCCGATTACATTTACGAAAAACTGACCGGCGAAAAAGGCGTGTTTTCCACCCGCATCGCCTATGTCCATAAAACCGGCAGCCGTTATGAACTACGCATTGCCGACTCCGACGGGCAAAACGCGCAGACGGCGCTGGTCTCCAGAGAACCCATCATTTCTCCGGCCTGGTCGCCGGATGGCGCGCGCATCGCCTATGTTTCCTTCGAGAACAAAAAGCCCATCATTTTCGTGCATTCGCTGACCACGGGCGCGCGCCAGGTCATCGCCAATTTCAAGGGTTCCAATTCCGCGCCCGCCTGGTCGCCGGATGGACAGCGGCTGGCGATTGTGTTGACCCGCGACGGCAATTCGCAGATTTACACCATCGGCGCGAATGGCGGCGGCGCGCTGACGCGCCTCACGTCTTCCGCCGGTATCGACACCGAACCGCAGTTTTCCGCCAATGGCGCGCAGATTTACTTTACCTCCGACCGGGGCGGTAGTCCGCAGATTTACCGGGTAGCGGCGAATGGCGGCGTTGCCGAGCGCGTCACCTTTGAAGGCAATTACAATGTCTCGCCGCATCCTTCGCCGGACGGCAAGAGTCTGGCCTTCATCACCCGGCAGGACGGACGTTTTCAGTTGGCGATCATGGATTTGCAGAGCCGTCAGGTGCAAATGCTTTCGGATTTCGGACGGGATGAATCGCCCAGCTTCGCGCCCAATGGACGCATGATCGTGGTGGCGACGGAAACAAACGGGCGCGGCGTGTTGTCGGCGGTATCTACGGATGGCGGCGTCCGGCAGCGTCTTTCCGTTCCGGTGGGCGATGTGCGCGAGCCTGCCTGGGGGCCTTTTGCCCGATAACTCCGGTAAATACGCAAAAACAGATTTGCAAAGCAGGCGTAAATACGCCAAAGTTCCATCCTTCTTTTCCTGGCAACCCGTTCAAACGATTGGAGAAATGGCATGAAAAAATTTGTTTCCTGGATTTTCATAACGCTTGCGGCGTTGACGCTGGCAGGTTGCCCCACATTGGGGCCGGAACCCGACGCCGCGCCAGTGGAAGAACGCGATGGCGTGGCGCGCGTTGAGGCTGGTGACGTCAGCCAGAGCGGTCTGCCCGACATCCTCACCAAAGGGGCGCTTTCCAAACGCAGCGTTTATTTCGCGCTGGATCGCTATGACATCGAAGCGGGTTTTCGTGATCTGGTTGCCGCGCACGCCCGTTTTCTGGTGGAAAACCGGAACTTCAAGGTGCTGATTCAGGGCAATACCGACGAGCGCGGCAGCCGTGAATACAACCTCTCGCTGGGTCAGAAACGCGCCGAAGCGGTGCGGCAAATGCTGCTCCTGTTGGGCGTACAGGAAACCCAGGTGGAAGCGGTCAGTCTGGGCGAAGAAAAGCCGCGCCTGGAAGGGCATAACGAAACGGCATGGGCGGAAAACCGCCGCGCCGACATCCTCTATTCCGGCGAATTCTGAAGATGCGTCCGACGCTCTTTTTCCGGCGCGCGCTGGGCGTTCTCTCTTTCGCGTTCTGTATTCCCGTCGCGCAGGCGGGAATCTTTGACGACAACGAGGCGCGCCAGCAAATCCGGGACACGCAAGCCGCCTTTGAAGCCAAAATCGAGACCCAAGCCAAGGCGCAACTGGAACTGGCGACCCAGCTTATGGGACTACGCGAAGAAATCTCCCGCCTGCGCGGGGAAATCGAAACCCTGAGTTACGAAAACGCGCAGGCCAAAAAACGCTTGCAGGATTTGTATCTGGATCTGGACAGCCGTCTCTCCCGCATGGAATCCACTCCCGCCAGCAGCAGCGGCGGCAGGGCGATGGAAAACATATCGGTCGATCCGGCGGAAAGCCAGGCGTACGAGAACGCGCTCGCGCAATTCAAGGCGGGCAAATACGCCGCCGCCGCCAAGGCGCTGGCGGCTTTTACGCAGACCTATCCAGACAGCGAAATGACCCCCGGCGCGCAATTCTGGCTGGGGAACGCCTACTATGCCCAAAAGCAATACCGCGAGGCCATTGACGCGCAACTGGTGGTCACGACCCGCTGGCCGGATTCCACGCGCGCGCCGGACGCCCTGCTCACCATCGCCAATTGTCAGCGCGATGTGGGCAATCATGCCGCTTCCCGGCGCACCCTGACGAATCTCATCGAAAAATATCCCGCCTCACAGGCGGCGACGCAGGCGCGGCAGCGCGTCCAATAAGCCAGAGGAGCGATGGGCGTGACCGCGCCGCCGCGCGCCCGTCTGCGGGTGCATGAGCTTTTTTTCTCCTTGCAGGGCGAGGCTTCGCGCGTGGGTTTGCCCAGCGTGTTCATCCGTCTGACCGGTTGTCCGCTGCGTTGTCGCTGGTGCGATACAAGCTATGCGTTTTCCGGCGGCGAAAACATGACGGTAGCCGATATTCTGCAAGCCGCGCGGCGCTGGCCTACCCGGCATGTCTGCGTCACGGGCGGCGAACCGTTGGCGCAAAAGCACAGTCTCGCCCTGCTGGCAGCCCTGTGCGACGCGGGTTATGAGGTTTGTCTGGAAACTTCCGGCGCGCTCGATATCGGCGGCGTCGACGCGCGGGTGGCGCGCATCGTCGATATTAAAACGCCGTCATCCGGCGAAGCGGACAAGAATCGCTGGGATAATCTCGCCTTGCTCACGGCAAAGGATGAACTCAAAATCATCATTGCCGATCGCGCGGATTATGATTGGGCGTGCGCGCGGATGGCGCAGTATCGGCTTCCGGCGCGTTGCCCGGTGTTTTTTTCTCCGGCGCATGACCTGCAATCCGCCGTGGAACTGGCGGAATGGCTACTCGCCGACGGCCTTGACGCCCGCTTTCAGTTACCGCTACACAAACAACTCTGGGGTAACATGCAAGCCAGGTAAACGGTTCATTTCTGGAGATCATCAATATGAAATCCAACCGCAGACGTTTTGCGCGCATTCACTTCAGCACCCCGGCCAGCCTGACGTTTCCGCTTCAGGGCGCGGAACAGGAATGTCCGGTGGAAGTGCTGGATTTTTCCCTGAAAGGCGCGCTCATCAAAACCGCCACGCCCGTCGATCTCGCGCCCGGCGCAAGCTGTACGTTGGCGCTGGACCTGAACGACATCGGCGACGACGAAACGCTGGAAGGCGGCATTTACATGCGCGCCGAAATCGCGCACGTCAGCGGGCGGGACATCGGGCTTGCCTGCGTGGAAATCGATCTCGACAGCATCACCCACCTGCGCCGCCTGATCGAACTCAATCTGGGCGACGAAACCCTGCTCTCCCGCGAACTGGAACATCTGACTTGCGCGGATGACTGAACTTGATGCAGGCAGTCATTCTTCTTTCCGGCGGACTGGATTCCGCAACCTGTCTGGCGGTGGCGCGGCAACAAGGGTTTGCAACCTGTTGTCTTTCCTTTGATTACGGACAGCGGCATCGCGCCGAACTGGACGCCGCGCGGCGTGTCGCGGCGGCGCTGGGCGCGATCGAGCACCGGATTTTGAAGCTCGATCTGGCGCAATTCGGCGGTTCCGCCCTGACCGACGCGCATCTGGAGGTTCCCGTCTCCGGCATCCAGCCGGGCATTCCTGTTACCTATGTGCCCGCCCGCAACACCATCATGCTGTCGCTGGCGCTGGCCTGGGCCGAAGTGCTGGCGAGCCGCGACATTTTTATCGGCGTCAATGCCGTCGATTATTCCGGCTATCCGGATTGCCGCCCCGAATACATCGCCGCCTTTGAAGTCATGGCCAATCTGGCGACCAAAGCCGGCGTGGAAGGCGCGCGACTTTCCCTGCATACGCCCTTGATGACGCTGCCCAAGGCCGACATCATCCGTCTGGGGCACAGTCTGGGCGTGGAGTATCGTCTCACGGTTTCCTGCTATCAGGCCGATGAGGAAGGCCGCGCCTGCGGTCTCTGCGATTCCTGCCGTCTGCGCCGCGAAGGTTTCGCTGCCGCAGGATTCCCCGACCCGACGCGCTACCGCCCGTAGCCGCGCTTCACAGCCCCAGTTCTTCCCACAGCGCGTCCACCTTTGCCTTGACCGCTGCGTCCATGACGATAGGCCGTCCCCATTCGCGGGAAGTTTCACCGGGGAATTTATTGGTCGCGTCCAGTCCCATTTTGGAACCCAGTCCGGCGACGGGGCTGGCGAAATCGAGGTAGTCTATGGGCGTGTTGGCGACGATGGTGGTGTCGCGCGCGGCGTCCATGCGGGTGGTGAGCGCCCAGATCACGTCTTTCCAGTCGCGGATGTCGATGTCCGCGTCTACCACGACAATGAACTTGGTGTACATGAACTGGCGCAGGAACGACCAGATGCCGAACATCACCCGCTTGGCGTGACCGGGATATTGCTTCTTGATGCTGACAATCGCCATGCGATAGGAACAGCCCTCCGGCGGCAGGTAAAAATCGACAATTTCCGGATACTGCTTTTGCAACAGCGGCACAAAGACCTCATTCAACGCCAGTCCCAGCATGGCGGGTTCGTCGGGCGGCTTGCCGGTGTAGGTGGAAAGATAAATCGGGCTTTTGCGCGTGGTGACGCGCTCGACGGTGAATACGGGGAATTCGGCCTGTTCGTTGTAGTAGCCGGTATGGTCGCCGTAGGGGCCTTCCAGCGCGGTCTCGCCCGGATGAATCACGCCTTCGAGGACGATTTCAGCGCGCGCGGGAATCTGCAAATCATTGCCCAGACAGGCGGCAAGCTCGCTGCGTTCGCCGCGCAACAGACCGGCGAACTGGTATTCGGACAGACTGTCCGGTATTGGCGTTACCGCCGCCAGAAGCGTCGCCGGATCGCAGCCCAGCACGACAGCGACGGGAAAAGGCGTATCCGGATTGACCGCGCAGTGATCCCGGAAATCCAGCGCCCCGCCGCGATGCGCCAGCCAGCGCATGATGAGCTTATCGGGGGCGACGGGTTGCTGGCGGTAAATGCCCAGATTCTGCCGTTTTTTGTACGGCCCGCGCGTCACCACCAGACCCCAGGTGAGGAGTGGCGCGACATCCTCCGGCCAGCAATGCTGAATGGGCAAACGCGCAAGATCGATGTCCTTGCCTTCGCAGACGACTTCCTGACAGGGCGCGGCAGTCGTTTGTTTCGGGGCCATGTTCAATACCTGTTTCAACAGCGGGAATTTTTCCCAGGCGTCCTTCAAGCCGCGCGGCGGTTCCGGCTCCTTCAACGCCGCCAGGGCGCGCCCGATCTCCCGCAACGCGCCTTGCCAGTCCTTGCCTTGCGCGCCCATCGCCAGCGCCACCCGCTCCGGCGTGCCAAAAAGGTTGGCGAGCACCGGCAGATCGTGGCCGCTGACCTGTTCAAAAAAAAGCGCCGGGCCGCCCCGACGCAGCACCCGGTCGGCAATTTCGGTCATTTCCAGACGCGGACTGATCGCGGCGGCGACGCGCTTCAATTCGCCCCGTGTTTCCAGTTGCGCCATGAAGTCGCGCAGGTCGCGGCAGGTCATCGGTTTATCCCGTGGCAATAGAAGTCAGAAGGGCAGGACGCCGCGCGCGAGGTAATCCAGAGCGATACCGGCAAAGAGGGTCGCGCCCACCCAGTTGTTGTGCAAAAAGGCTTTGAAACACGCCGCTCCCTGACGGGCGCGAATCAGGCGGTAGTGGTAATACGCCAGTCCGCAGGCGATGCCGATAAAGGCAAGAAACACAAAACCCAGCCCGGCATACAAGCCCAAAGCAGTCAGCAGGATGAAGGCGATGGCGTAGCAGCACATGATCGCCAGCACATCAAAACGCCCGAAGGTGATGGCGGAGGTTTTGATGCCGATCTTCAAATCGTCGGGACGGTCGACCATCGCGTATTCCGTATCAAAGGCCACCGTCCAGAATATGTTGGCTACCAGCAGCAACCAGCCTTCCAGCGGCACATGTCCCTGCTGCGCCGCATAGGCCATTGGCACGCCAAAGCCATAGGCTACGCCGAGCCAGGCTTGCGGAATGGCGAAAAAACGTTTGGTGAAGGGATAGGAGAGCGCCAGAAAAACGGCGACCAGCCCCAGAAAAAATAACGTGCGCGTGAGGAAGGGAAGCAACAGGAGAAAGGCGAACAATACCAGTCCCGCCGCCAGCCACAGGGCTTCACGCGGTTTTATCCGCCGCGCCGCCAGCGGACGTTCGCGGGTGCGTTCGACATGCGGATCAAAATCGCGGTCGGCGTAATCGTTGATCACACAACCTGCCGAGCGCATCAGCACCGTCCCCAGGACAAAAACCCACACCAGCGTCCACGTGGGGCGTCCTGCCGCCGACAGCCACAAGGCCCACAAGGTCGGCCAGAGCAACAAAAGACTGCCAATGGGTTTATCCAGCCGCATCAGCTTTTCGTACTCGTTCAGGCGAAGCATCAAGGCGTTCATGGGCAATATTTTACGTCATCCGGGATCATAAAAACCGAAACCCCGTTCCGGCAATCTGGTAATGCCAACTGGATTATGCCCTCCGAATTCTGGCGACTGGATACGTCAGAGCCGCTCGTGCTCGCCTGCGTTGCGCCTCGTCCTGCTGGACGACTGGGGGCGCACATGAAGTGCAGCAACCGCTTCGCCGTGCGCCGATCCGTCTCCATCCAAAAATGCCAATCTTCAAGAAATTCGGGCTGGCGCATCGCCAGCCGCGCGTTTTCAGGCATTCAGGCGCCATTTTGCCAGTCGATCTGCCCGAACAAGGCCAGCAAACGCGCGCCATGTTGCGGATGAATCTGCCGGAACCAGCCGATACGTCCCGACAAATGCGCCTGGAAATCCGGCAGACCGCGACGATTCTGGCTTGTCGCGCCATAGCGGCGGCAATTGGTCAGGATAGCTTTGAGGATGTCGTATTCCCGGCGTGGCGGATTGGGATGTTGATTCACCACCAGACCCGTGATGCGTTGGGATGTACCCGATGGAAGTATCCGGGTCTTGCGCCAGTTGGGAGAAAAACCCTCTTCCAGAATGATGTCCTGAACCATGTTCAAAATACGTCGCCCGCGCACCGGATTGCCATCGGCACAGGAAAAAACCATGTCATCCACGTAGCGGCTGTAACGGGACTGACATTCCCGCGCCGCGCCGCTCAAGCGCACATCCAGGCGCCAGGCGCACAGATTGGACAAAGCGGGTGAAGTCGGCGCGCCTTGAGGCAGATGCCGTTCCATGAATTGCCGCGCCCAGACCCGGCGACGTTGGCGCTCCTCCGGACTGGGATATTCCTCATGGGGAACATCCCGCAAGACCTGAAGGGGCGTACAGTGCGTGGTCAATCCGGTCAGATAACGGGCAGTCGCCCAAGGGTAGCCCAGTGTGCGAAACAGCGCATGAACCCTGGCGCTGCGAATGCTGACGAAAAAATCCCGCAAATCCAGCTTCAACAACAAGGAAGAACCGGCATGCAGGGTGGCGTTATCCAGAACGGAATGCCCCGGCACACAGCCATAGGCTGCGGGATGCGTCGGCACACCATCGAGAATTTCTCGCAAAATGCGTCGCTGAATGGCGCGCAGACGTTCCTTGGGCGCTTCGATCAAACGAAGGCCGCCCCGCTTCTTTTCGATCCATGTAGCATGATAATGCGCCAGTTTCCCCACGCCGTTATCCCGTCCTGTCGTATTGGCGAACCAGTCCAACATGCCTGGCGAAACCCCCAGCCAGTCCGCCAAATCTCCGGGGGTTGCCAAAAGAGGCAAGTCCAGACCTGCAAGCACGGTTGGAGGAGCATCCATACGCGCATGAAACGGAAAATATCCTCGTATGCGGGGCATCTCGCCCGGTGTTGCGAAAGCCGCCCGAAAGGCAGGAAACGCAAGGATCAAGGCAATCATTGCATCGCGCTGTCCGGATTGCCAGACGTTTTCCGAACCCAATTCGGAATGCAGACGCAAGATCAGCGGCATCAGCCAGGGCCAGGAACGCCCCAGCGCGCGAATCCCCCGCTCCCGCATCGCTCCCGGCGTACTCTCCCCGGCAAGGAAAGCGTTCGCCAGCGCTTCCGCCACCTTGCGAACGACAGGGGAAGCTTGGGAAGAAAAAGGGAGATCGTCCATGGCAACAGGAAATAAACGGGAGATGGCGGAGATGGCGACCTTTCCAGCCTGTCGTGTGTCGCCTGAACTGTTCACGCCGCAGGCGTGGGCGGTTCAGGCAAAGAATAGCGAAACTACCATAAAGTCCCCAGGGTAT
>JAIRZG010000199.1 GCA_031267345.1 Zoogloeaceae bacterium | reverse complement strand
GCGGAACGCTGGTGAAGGCGCGTTTGCATGTTTTACAGAGATAGCGCTGTACCCCGCGAAAACTTCCGTTCTTGCGAAAATCCCCGCTTCCGCAAGGATGGCAGTGCATGTCCTGTTCCGCCAAAAGTTATTCAACCCAGGGAGAATTTAACAATAAATTAAGAACAATGCCCCTTCAAGGGGAGAGAGAAAAATGCTCCGACTCTCCGGAGAAAAGGGAAAGCAGGCGCCATTCCTGTTTTGCAATGACAAACACATCCATGCGATTGCTCTGGGTGGGCGTAATACAGAACAGTGTCGTCTCCTGAATTCTAGCATCATGCGAACCCACGTGTCCGCCTTCCGTTTTTTGCCATGTCGCCAACCCGAAACATTGCTCGCGCTTTTCCCGTAGAGGTTTATCACAACAGCGATTTCCGGGCGTTTTTGCTGGCGCGGCTGGCTCTGCATGTGGGCGCGGAAGGTCTGGGCGCGTTGCGAAGCGCAATTGCGTTGGGTGAGGTGGGCGTGGGGTTTTATCTCAGCTTCAGACCCTTTAATCGCAATGTGGGCAAAATCCTGTTTATCGCGGTGACGGTGTTCGGGCTGGCCAATCTGACGTTCGCCTGTTCGCGCGCTTTCTGGCTTTCCTTCCTGGCGCTGATGGTGGCGGGCGCGGCGGACATGGTAAGCGTTTATATTCGCAGCGCGTTGGTGCAGTTTTCCACGCCGGACGACATGCGCGGGCGGGTAAGCGCGGTGAATATGCTGTTCATTGGCGCTTCAAACGAACTGGGCGAGTTCCGCGCGGGCGCGAGCGCCGCCTGGTTCGGCCTGGTTCCCGCCGCCATCCTCGGCGGTCTGTGCACACTGGGCGTTGTCGGTATTCTGGGATGGCGCTTCAAGCCGCTACGCAAGGTCAGGCGCTTTGAAGACGCAATGAAAAAATAGCCGCGCCACGTGTTGTCCTATCCAGATCTTTGTCGCTACGCTACGGGACGACGCGCCAACATTATAGAAACAGTTTGCGGTAATATACGATGTATGGGTGGGCGTTGCAGTGACTGGATTGCGCTTTCATCGCGCCGGAAACAGCCGTCCGCTCAGGAAGCCCTGAATGCCGTCATTCCCGCTTATCAAGAGAATGACGGATTTTGATTGGTTCAGAGATTCATTTACGTTATCTGTCCGCAAAATTTCGTGTGACGCGAGGTTTCGCAAGAGGCTCGGAGGCATCATGGGATCAATGATTTTGAGAAGCGGCATCCTGCTGGGCATTGTCTGTTTTCTGGCGGGCTGCGCCAATACCGCAGCGCCTTTTCGCTATGATCATAAATATGGTCTCGTCAGCGAAGAAGGGCGCGTGATTGTCCCGCCTGAATTTAAATATATGGGTGATTTTGATGTTGGCGGTCTCCTACTTGTTGAAAGCAATGAAAATTATTATGGCTTTATGGACACAAAAGGCCATCTGGCCATTCCGCCGAGATTTGAAGACGTCAACCACGCCGGATTTGTCGAGGACAATCTGGCGCGGGTAAAAGAAAATGGACAATGGGGCGATCTCGATCACCAAGGAAATTTTTTTCCTTTGGCGAAAGATGGAAAGAGCGCCCACCCGGAATCCTTGAAGGGGGATGACTCCAAAAGACACAAGGTGAAAGAATTCAAGGAAAACAACAAATTCGGACTGGTTGACGCGGCGGGAAAAGTACTGCTTCCGCCCCGTTTTGATGGGATTGGCCGTTTCTCAAGAGCCGGACTTGCCAACTTCACGGAAAACGGAAAAGAAGGTCTCATCAATGACCGGGCCGAAATCATGATTCCCCCTGAGTTTGACGCCATCACAACATTTCACGGAGTTTCAGCCTGGGCCAAAAAAGAGGGGCGGCAAGGTTACATCAACCAGCGGGGAAAATTTATCTTTCAATATTCGGAGACCTGCGGTGTGCCCACAATCATCAACCGCTGGAATAAAATTATCTGGCCGCCTTTGAGTGAAGCGCAAATTTGTGCGGAATCCAGGAAATTGTCCGTCAATCAAGCCCGACCCGGAGACATCCTTCATCTCTGCGCGGAAGCTCCTTTTCCTGAAAAGGACGCCCTGTGCAGAATCCGGATTGTAGATTCCCACAAAGATGAAATTCTGGTGGAATATCAGGAAACATGCACAAGCCAGTATCGACAAGGGGATCAAAACTGGCAGTTCAAAGGGAAAATCATGCCTCTGGAAGAACGCGCACTCTGTGAAAGCAGCAAGACATTTTGTTTTTCCTGTTGAGTCATGCCAAATAACTCGTAAGAGCGGCAGGCTGGGCGGAATGTAATGCAGTGGCGAGGGCGGATTTGAACATCCCATACGGATTCCATTCAATTGCGACAATCCAGCCAATAAAAGGCGCAAGCAAAAATACGCCCTTGGCCCACCCGGACCACTTTTTTCGCGTCAGGATAAAAAACTCATATCCCAGTAAGAGAAAAAGAGCGGGTATCATAACCGGAGCCAACAAGAAAAAACCGGGGAGGGAAATGAAAAGAATCAGAAAAATCAATATCCCTGGCAACCAAATCGTTATCCTGAATTTTTTGCCAATGGTACACATTGTAATTACGGACGCGATTGTAATGAGCGCGCCAAGAACGACGAACGGATACCCCAAAAGAACAATGAAACTGATGATAAATTCCAACAACATCTCATTTCTCCTTTGTCGCCAACACGGTCTTCAAAAACTGCCCGGTATAACTTCCCTTTACCGCCGCCACATTTTCCGGCGTGCCGGTGGCGATGATGCTGCCGCCGCCGTCGCCGCCTTCGGGGCCGAGGTCGATGATCCAGTCGGCGGTTTTGATGACATCGAGGTTGTGTTCGATGACCACGACGGTGTTGCCGTGGTCGACCAGGCGGGAGAGCACCGAGAGCAGGAGTTCGATGTCGGCGAAGTGCAGGCCGGTGGTGGGTTCGTCGAGGATGTAGAGGGTGCTGCCCGTGTCGCGTTTGGAAAGTTCCAGCGCCAGCTTCACCCGCTGGGCTTCGCCGCCGGAAAGGGTGGTAGCGCTTTGTCCCAGCGTGATGTAGGACAACCCCACGTCGGTCAGGGTTTGCAGTTTGCGGGCGATGTTGGGCACGGGGGCGAAAAATTCGCGCGCTTCCTCCACCGTCATCGCCAGAATCTCGTGGATATTTTTGCCCTTGTACTGGATTTCCAGCGTTTCGCGGTTATAGCGTTTGCCGTGGCAGACATCGCAGGGTACGTAGATGTCGGGCAGAAAGTGCATTTCCACCTTGATGACGCCATCGCCCTGGCAGGCTTCGCAGCGTCCGCCCCGGACGTTGAAGGAAAAGCGCCCCGGCGTATAGCCTCTGGCGCGGGCTTCCGGCATTTGCGAAAAAAGCTCGCGGATGGGCGTCATGAGGCCGGTATAGGTCGCCGGGTTGGAGCGCGGCGTGCGTCCGATGGGCGATTGATCAACGTCAATCACCTTGTCGAAGCGTTCCAGTCCGCTGATGCGCTCATGCGCGGCGGTCTCAATGTTGGCGCGGTGAATGGCGCGGGCGGCGGCGGCATACAGGGTATCGTTGATCAGCGTCGATTTGCCGGAGCCGGAAACGCCGGTAACGCAGGTTAGCAAGCCCACAGGCAGACTCAAATCGACCTGCTTTAAATTGTTGCCGGACGCGCCAAAAACGCGAAGCTGCTTTTTAGCGTCTGGCGGGCGGCGTCTGGCGGGAATGGCGATACTGCGCCGTCCCGCCAGATACGCGCCGGTCAGGGAATCCGGGTGCGCCGCCACCGCTTCCGGCGTTCCTTCCGCGACGATATGTCCGCCCTGTACGCCCGCGCCAGGGCCGATGTCGACCACGTAATCGGCGCTGCGGATTGCCTCCTCGTCGTGTTCGACCACAATCACCGTGTTGCCCATCGTCTTCAGATGTTTCAGGGTTTCCAGCAGACGGGCGTTGTCGCGCTGGTGCAGGCCGATGGAAGGTTCATCGAGCACATACATCACGCCGGTCAGGCCGGAGCCAATCTGGCTCGCCAGCCGGATGCGCTGGGATTCGCCGCCGGAAAGGGTTTCCGCCGAGCGCTCCAGGGTAAGGTAATTGAGGCCGACATTGATCAGGAATTGCAGGCGGGCAATGATCTCCTTGACGATTTTTTCCGCCACCTGCGCCTTATGTCCGGCAAGCGTCAGACGTTCAAAAAAGAAAAGCGCTTCTTTGAGCGGCAGACGGTTGATTTCGTGCAGCGTCAGCGGAGCCGCGCCGGATGTTTGCTCCCCGATCCGCACATGCCGCGCTTCCTTTTTCAGACGGCTGCCGCCACAATCGGGGCAGGGCTGGTTGCTGATGTAACGGGCGAGTTCCTCGCGTATGGCAAGGGAATCGGTTTCCTTGTAGCGGCGGGCGAAATTGGGAATCACGCCTTCAAATGCGTGCGCCCGCGTCACCTTGCGTCCGTGCACCTGATAACGAAAAACAATCGACTCGTGCCCGGAACCATAAAGAATCACCTTTTGTACGATCTCCTCCAGTTCCGCGAAAGGCGTGTCCAGATCGAAGCTGTAATGCGCAGCGAGCGACGTCAGCAATTGAAAATAAAAGGGATTGCGTCGATCCCAACCCTTGACCGCGCCCGCCGCCAGCGAAAGCTGCGTATCCGCTACAATCTTTTTGGCGTCGAAAATCTGGATCGCCCCCAATCCGTCGCAGCGCGGGCAGGCGCCGACCGGATTGTTGAAGGAAAACAGGCGCGGCTCCATTTCCGACAGGGAATAGGCGCAGAGCGGGCAGGCAAAACGCGCGGAAAAACCGTGCTCGACGCCGGAATCCATCTCCAGCGCGATGGCGCGGCCTTCGGCGTGACGCAGCGCCGTCTCGAACGATTCCGCCAGACGCTGGCGCATGTCCGGGCGCACCTTCAGGCGGTCGACGACCACATCCACGCGGTGCTTTTGCGTTTTGGCGAGTTTGGGCAACTGATCCATTTCGTAAATCTGCCCGTCGACGCGTAGCCGCGCAAAGCCCTGGGCGCGCAATTCGGCAAACAGATCCAGTTGCTCGCCCTTGCGCGCCGCCACCACGGGCGCGAGGATCATCAGGCGCATCTCCGGCGGCAGGGCCAGCGCGTGATCGACCATCTGTGAGACCGTCTGCGCCGCCAGCGGCAAGCCGTGTTGCGGGCAATAGGGCGTACCGGCGCGGGCAAACAACAGACGCAGATAATCGTGAATCTCCGTCACCGTTCCCACCGTGGAGCGCGGATTGTGACTGGTGGCCTTCTGCTCGATGGAAATGGCGGGCGAAAGCCCTTCAATCAAATCGACATCCGGCTTTTCCATCAACTGCAAAAACTGCCGCGCATAGGCCGAAAGCGACTCCACATAACGCCGCTGCCCTTCGGCATAAAGGGTATCAAACGCCAGCGACGACTTGCCCGACCCGGAAAGCCCGGTAATGACAATGAGCTTGTCGCGCGGTAAGTCAAGGCTGATGTTCTTTAAATTGTGTGTGCGCGCGCCACGGATTTTGAGGAAGTTCATGGGGGGTTCAGAGGTCCGACATCAGGATATGGCGCAACGCCATCACTCAAAACGTACGCCGGTTTTGAGCGCGGGATAGCCTGCCAGAAATTGGGCGGCGGCAAGGCGTTTGCCGCCCGCTTTTTGCAGTTCGGTAAGCATCAGCGCGCCTTCGCCGCAGGCGACGCAAATCCCTTCCCTGCTGACGCTCGGCGCCGTACCAGGCACGGCGGCAGTCGGGAGAGGAACCGGATGGGCGGCGTGGATTTTCAGGAGGTCGCCGTTAAAGTGGGCGCAGGCGATGGGAAAAGGGGTGAAGGCGCGAATCTGGCGATCCAGTTCGGCGGCGCTTTTTCGCCAGTCCAGTCGGGCTTCGGCCTTGTCGATTTTGGCGGCATAGGTAATGCCTTCTGTGGCTTGCGGCACGGCGGGCAGCGGCAGGCGGGGCAGCGTTTCGACAAGGAGTCGCGCGCCCAGCGCGGCGATCCGGTCATGCAAACTGGTCGCCGTATCGCGTGTGTAAAGGGGCGTGGTCGCGCTTGTCAGCAACGCGCCAGTGTCGAGTCCGGCATCCATTTGCATCAGGACAACGCCGCTTTGGGCGTCATCCGCCAGAATGGCGCGCTGGATGGGCGCCGCGCCGCGCCAGCGCGGCAGCAACGAGGCGTGGATATTGATCGCGCCGAAGCGCGGCATGTCCAGTACGCACTGTGGCAGGATGAGGCCGTAGGCGGCGACGATCAGGGCGTCGGCCTGCTGGGCGCGGATGCGTTCCTGCGCCGCCGCGTCGGTTTTCAGGGCAAGCGGCTGCAAGACTTCAATGCCGTGCCGCAAGGCCAGCGTCTTGACCGTCGAAGGCTGTGGCTGCATTCCCCGTCCCGCCGGACGGTCAGGCTGGGTCAAGACAAGGCTGAGGTCATGTCCGGCATCGATCAGGGCGGCAAGGGCGATGGCGGCGAATTCCGGCGTTCCGGCGAAAACCAGCTTCATAAGGTCAATCTCATAAGGCGCTTTTCCGCGCCTGTTTGACGAGTTTGTCGCGGATGCGCGTCTGTTTCAACTGTGAAAGATGATCGACAAACACCTTGCCTTGCAGATGATCGAGTTCGTGCTGGATGCAGACGGCAAGCAGACCGTCGGCGTCCAGGGATTGCCGCCCGCCGTCGAGATCCAGATATTCGACGCGCACCGTGGCGGCGCGTTCCACCTTTTCGTAAATGCCGGGGACGGAAAGACAGCCTTCTTCGTAAACCTGCTGACCGTCTTTATGGGTGATGCGCGGATTGATGAATACACGCAGTTGATCACGTTCTTCGGAAATGTCGATGACCACAATTTGTTGATGCACATCAACCTGTGTCGCAGCCAGTCCAATGCCCGGCGCGGCGTACATGGTTTCGGCCATATCCGCGCTCAGGGCGCGAACGGACGCGTCAATTTGCAGAACGGGCGCGGCGATTTTCCTCAACCGGGGGTCAGGGAAACGCAAAATGGAAAATAAAGCCATAAAAATGCTTGCTCAATTAAGTCATTACGTGCAGAATCTCAAGTGCTTTCGAGAAGTGGAACAGCATGAGCTTTCAGAAACAGCACGAAAGGTGCGGTAATGGGCGGCAAGCGCTGTTTCTCTTTGTCCGGCAGTTCCGACGCACACGAGGAAAATCACATGTCCCGCATTATATCTGCCTTGCTTCTGGTTGTGGCGATGGCCGCTGTGCCCGCATTCGCCGACGAACCTCCCCTCACCCTGGTCGACAATGCGCCCGATCGTTATATTGTCGTCAAAGGAGATACCCTCTGGGATATTTCCGGCAGGTTTTTGAATGAACCCTGGCGCTGGCCGGAAATCTGGCGGCTCAATCGGGCGCAGATCAAGAATCCGCACCTGATTTATCCCGGCGATATTGTTCTGCTGGATTATGCGGACGGGCGTCCGCGCCTGCGGCTGGGCAAGCCGATAGGTTCCGGCAACGTCAAACTTTCGCCGGAAGTGCGCAGCGAGCAAATCGCCAAGGCCATTCCTTCCATTCCGCCCAACGCCATTGAGCCGTTCATTTCCCGTCCACTGGTCGTGGAAGCCAACGAACTGGCTGATGCGCCGCAGTTGGTGGGCATGGATGATAATCGCGTCGTCATCGGGCATGGCGACGAAATTTTCGCGCTGGGCATTAGCGATGATCATCCCACCTGGCACATCTACCGTTTGGGCGCGGCGCTCAAGAATCCTGTTCCGGACAACACTTTCGGCGAGACCGAAAAGGACGTACTGGGGCCGGTGGAAACTTACATGCGCGGACCGCTCCCCGCCCTTACGCCCGTTGGCACGGAAAAACCCGTTGATCCCGCCATAGCCGCAGTCGGCAAGCCGGGCGATGTGCTGGGCTACGAGGTCGTTTATCTGGGCACTGCCCGCCTCAAGGAACTCGGAGAAGTCAGTACGCTGGAAGTCCTGACGGCGCGGGAAGAAATCCTTCAAGGCGATCTGCTGATGCCCGCCGAAGAACCCACCCTCAAATCCTACGTGCCGCATGTGCTGGAAGAAGAAGTGGTGGGCGGACAGGTCATTTCGGTCTATGGCGGCGTGGGCGTGGGCAGCAAGTTCTCGATCATCGCCCTCAATCTGGGCGAAAACGCGGGGCTGGAACCGGGGCATGTGCTGGGCATCTACAGCAAGAGAACCGCGACCTACCGCGACAAGAGCCAGCGCGTCCAGACGATAGCCCTGCCGGATAAGCGCAACGGCGTGGTTTTCGTGTTCCGTGTGTTTGGCCGCGTTTCCTACGGTCTGGTCATGGAAGCGGCGCGGCCTCTGGTTGTCGGGGATGTCGTCAGAAAGCCCTGAAACGGATGCAACGGGTCTGTCGGACTGGCTCAGACTGACCCTGATTTCCGGCATAGGCGGTGAATCGCAGCGCAAGCTGCTCACCGCCTTTGGTTTGCCGCATCATGTTTTCGCCGCCGGACATCTGGCGCAACGCCAGATTGTCGCCAGCAAGGCCGATTTGCTGGCAGAGGCGCACAGTGCCGCGATGGACGAAAAAATCGCCGCCGCGCTTGCCTGGGCGTCTGCGCCCGATTGTCACATCCTTACCCTGGCGGACGCGCTCTATCCGCCGCAACTCCTGGAAATTCCCGATCCGCCGACCCTGCTGTATGTGCGTGGCAATCCGGCGGCGCTCGCTCGTCCCGGCATTGCCGTGGTCGGCAGCCGCAACGCCACGCCACAGGGACTCAAAATTGCCGAAGATTTCGCCCATACGCTGGCGGACGCTGGATTTGTTCTCATCAGCGGTCTGGCGCTGGGCATAGACGCTGCCGCGCACAGCGGCGCGCTGGCGAGCCAGCGGGCGGAAAGCACTGTCGCCGTCATCGGCACGGGCGCGGATCGGCTTTATCCGGCGCGTAATCAGGCATTGGCGCGGCGTATTGTTGAACACGGCGCCATTGTTTCCGAATTTCCTTTGGGCACACCCGCCCTCGCCGCCAATTTCCCCCGCCGCAACCGCGTCATTTCCGGTCTGGCGCGCGGTGTGCTGGTGGTGGAGGCGGCAACGGAAAGCGGCTCGCTGATTACCGCGCGACTGGCGTGCGAACAGGGACGTGAGGTTTTCGCCATCCCCGGTTCCATCCATTCCCCACTTTCCAGAGGTTGTCATCGTCTCCTCCGGCAAGGCGCGAAGCTGGTGGAATCCGCGCAGGATATTCTGGAAGAACTGGGCGCATACTTGACCCCGCCATCGCCGCCGTCCGTCGTTGCGCCGTCTTCCCCGACGGATGTCGCCGCGACGGAGGAATCCCGCGTCCTCACCCATCTGGGCTACGATCCCTGCACCCTCGACGAACTGGCGCTACGCGCCGAATTACCCGCTGACGCCCTGCTCGCCCTGCTGCTGAATCTGGAACTGGCAGGCCGAATCGCCCCCCTGCCGGGCAACCGCTACCAGCGTTTGTGATGTCCTTGTGTAACCGTATTGTTGGACAGGGTCATTCAATGTAATAAAATGCGAGGCTTCTTTTCCCGTAGCGGTTTCCAAGGACAACCAGGGCAATCGCATGAATGCCGCCATCGTACACGCTG
>JAIRZG010000177.1 GCA_031267345.1 Zoogloeaceae bacterium | reverse complement strand
CGCGAACAGAATTTCGCCCTGAACCTCCTGATGAATCCGGACATTGATTTTGTCACCCTGCTGGGACAGGCGGGTACGGGCAAGACCTTGCTCACCCTTGCCGCCGCGCTCACGCAGACGCTGGAAATCAAGCGTTACGCGGAAATCATCATGACCCGCGTTACCGTTCCCGTGGGCGAGGACATCGGCTTTTTACCCGGCAGCGAAGAAGAAAAAATGCTGCCCTGGATGGGCGCGCTGGAAGACAATCTGGAAGTGCTCACCCATTCCGAAGAAAGCAACGGCGGCGGCAACAATCATTTTTCCGGCGAATGGAGCAAAGCCGCCACGCACGATCTGATTCGCTCGCGGATAAAGGTGAAGTCGCTGAATTTCATGCGCGGGCGCACTTTTCTGAAAAAATTTCTCATTCTGGATGAAGCGCAGAATCTCACGCCCAAGCAGATGAAAACCCTGATCACCCGCGCCGGACCCGGCGCGAAAATCGTCTGTCTGGGCAACATCGCCCAAATCGACACGCCTTACCTCACCGAAGGCTCCTCCGGCCTCACCTATGTGGTCGACCGCTTCAAGGGCTGGCTGCACTCCGGTCACATCACCTTGCAACGCGGCGAGCGCTCGCGTCTGGCGGATCGCGCGGCGGAAGTGCTGTAATAAGCAGTCATAAATCGAACATTCATAAAATCAGGCGTAAAGGAAAGACAATGGAAACGAAAAAAAAGCATCGCAGCAACGTGATTCTGCTTGCGCTGGCGGGACTTGTGGCGTTGGGCGGCGGCGGCTACTGGCTGCATCATCGCGCGGACGCTCCGGACTTGCCGGAGGCGGTGGCTTCTGCGGCTTTGACCGCGTCCAGAAGCGACGGCGGCGGCGATGTGCTGGTGGAAACAGCGCGGGTGGCGCGGACGCGGCTGGCGGATGAGGCGACGGCGGTCGGAACGCTCAAATCCAATGAATCCGTGGTGTTGCGGCCTGAAACTTCCGGGCGCATCAATCGCATTGCCTTTCAGGATGGCGAGCGCGTAAAAAAGGGCGTGTTGTTGCTGACGCTGGACGCCGGCATACAGGCGGCGGAATTGCAGCAGGCCGAGGCCAATCTGGCGTTGGCGCGCGCCAATCAAACCCGCAACGAAGACCTGTTTCGCAAAAAATTCATCAGTCCGCAGGCGCTGGACAATACCCGCGCCGCGCTCAGGGTACAGGAAGCCGCTGTGACGCTGGCGCGGGCGCGACTGGACAAAATGCAGATTCGCGCGCCCTTTGATGGCGTGATGGGCATACGCAACGTGAGTGTGGGCGATTACATCCGGGAAGGCGAAGACCTGGTGAATCTGGAAGACATCAATACCCTGAAGGTGGATTTTCGTTTGCCGGAAGCCTATCTGAACCGTCTGCGCGTCGGGCTGGGACTGGAGGTGATGTCCGACGCCCTGCCCAATGAGCGTTTTTCGGCATCGCTTTCCGCGCTGGATCCGCTGGTGGATGTGGGCGGGCGCTCGATTTCCTGCCGCGCCCTTTTGCCTAACGGGGAAGGCCGTCTGCATCCCGGCATGTTCGTGCGCGTGCGTCTGGATTTCGGGGCGAACGTCGATACCTTGATGATTCCGGAAGAAGCCGTGGTGACGGGCAGCGCCCCCTTCGTTTTCCGCGTTGAGACCGAGGGCAGGACGCTTACCGTCAAAACCATCCCCGTGCGCCTCGGTCAACACCGCGCCGGACAGGTCGAGATTCTGGAAGGTCTGGAAGACAACGCCGAAGTCGTCACCTCCGGTCACCTGAAATTGCGCGATGGCGCGGTGGTCAAAAGGCAGGAAGCGTAGATCGACGCCGCGACGCCCGGTCAGGCATTCGGACAAGGCCGCGCAACGACGCGCGTCGCCGCCCGCCTTTCGCCGCGAAGCGGCGCATGAATGGGCGCTTCCATTTGCGGCGCTTCGCACCGAATGTTCACGATCGGCGGATTACGCTGCGCTAATCCGCCCTACGTACTCTCTCTCCCCTTGTGGGAGAGGGCCGGGGAGAAGGCGTTTAAAACAGGAGAAGGAAAGCAGGCGCCGCGCATGACTTTCCATGACAAGCGTGTTCATGTGCTTGCCGCGCAGGATTTTTTTGCACTGCAACAAGGCGGCGTTTGTTAGAATTCGGCACTTTTCTTTTTTGTGTCGTCTTCCATGTCCATTGTCCAGCTTCGTCCCATCCGCAATATCGCCATCATTGCTCACGTCGACCACGGCAAAACCACGCTGGTCGACCAGCTTCTGCGTCAGTCCGGCGCCTTTGCCGCGCATCAGCAGGTGGCGGAACGGGTGATGGATTCCAATGATCTGGAAAAGGAGCGCGGCATCACCATTCTCGCCAAGAATACTTCAGTGGAATACGAAGGCATCCACATCAATATCGTCGATACGCCGGGACACGCGGATTTCGGCGGCGAAGTCGAGCGGGTGCTGGGTATGGTCGATGGTGTGGTGCTGCTGGTCGACGCGGTGGAAGGGCCGATGCCGCAAACCCGTTTCGTCACCAAGAAGGCGCTGGGACTGGGGCTGTGTCCCATTGTGGTGGTGAACAAGGTCGACCGCGATGGCGCGAACCCCGACAACGCTATCAACCTGACCTTCGATCTGTTCGACAAACTGGGCGCGACGGACAAACAACTGGATTTCCCCATCGTTTACGCCTCCGGCCTGAACGGTTGGGCGGCGCTGGAACTGGATGCGCCGCGCGACACCATGCGTCCGCTGTTTGAAACCATTTTGCGACAGGTTCCCGCGCCGGAAGCCGATGTGGACGCGCCCCTGCAATTCCAGATTTCCGCGCTCGATTACAGTTCCTATGTCGGGCGCATCGGCATCGGACGCATCCGGCGCGGCAAGGTGAAAACCGGGCAGCAGGTGATGGTGATGTTCGGCACGGAAGCGGAAGCGGCGCAGCACGAGCGCACCCCGTTCAAGGCCAGAATCGGTCAGGTATTCGGCTTCAAGGGGCTGAACAAGGTCGAGCTGGAGGAAGGCGGCGCGGGTGACATCGTGCAGGTAACGGGCATTGAGGATCTGGCGCTGGGTTGCACCCTCACCGACCCCGATCAACCCGAATCCTTGCCGCTGTTGAAGATTGACGAGCCGACGCTGGCGATGCAGTTCATGGTCAATACCAGTCCGCTGGCGGGCACGGAAGGCAAGTTTGTCACCAGCCGCCAGATTCGTGATCGTCTGCACCGGGAACTCCTGACCGACATGGCGCTACGCGTGGACGACACCGCCAATAGCGACGTGTTTGATGTTTGCGGGCGCGGCGAGCTGCACCTTTCCATCCTGCTGGAAAACATGCGCCGCGAAGGCTATGAACTCGCCGTAGGGCGTCCGCGCGTGGTCAAGCGGGTGATCGACGGCATCGACTGCGAGCCTTTTGAAATGCTTAGCGTGGATGTGGAAGAACAGCATCAGGGCGGCGTCATGGAATCTCTGGGGTTGCGGCGTGGCGACATG
>JAIRZG010000153.1 GCA_031267345.1 Zoogloeaceae bacterium | reverse complement strand
CGAACCGCTCGCGGCGCTTGATGAGCGCAATGTCCTCAGCGCCCGACAATTCAATGGAAGTCTGCGGGTCTTTGGCGGCTTTCAGGGCATCAAAGGTGATCGGGCTGAGCGCAGCGTTTTCTTCGCCGCTCGCCAGGTCAATCACTTGCGCTCTTATACGCGCGTTGAATAAATCCTGCGCTTCTTTTGCCGAAAGCCCCGTTCCGCCAATACCCGCAATCGCCAGAATGCTGCGCTGTTTGTCGAGCAGGCGGTTTTCCAGTTGCACAGGCTTCAGGGTCACGGCGGCGCCCGCCACGAAAATCGAGGCGACGAGGCTGACCGCCAGCGCCACCAACAGCGTGCGTGTTGTAGATTCTTTATTGCTGGACATGACGCGCCATCCTCCGCTTGATATTGGCCGTGACCACGAAATGATCGATCAACGGGGCGCACAGGTTGCCGAACAGTATCGCCAGCATCATGCCCTCCGGAAAAGCCGGATTGACCACGCGAATCAGCACCACCATCACGCCGATCAGCGCCCCGAAAATCCATTTGCCCGTATTGGTCATGGCCGCCGACACCGGATCAGTCGCCATGAAAAAGGCGCCGAAGGCAAAACCGCCCAGCACAAGATGCCAGTGCCAGGGCAAGGCGAACATGGGGTTGCCGCTTGAGCCGATGCCGTTGAACAACAGGCTGGTCGCCAGCATTCCCAGCAACACGCCGATGACGATGCGCCAGGAAGCCACGCCCGTCAGCAGCAACACCGCGCCGCCAAGGAGCACCGCCAACGTGCAGGTCTCGCCAATGGAACCCGGCATGATGCCGATGAAGGCATGCCACCATGAAAGACCATTGGTCAAGGCGGCAATGCCGCCCTCCGCCGCCGTCGCCAGCGGTGTCGCGCCGGTGAGTCCGTCGACCGCCGTCCACACCGCGTCTCCGGAAATCTGCGCCGGATAGGCGAAAAACAAAAAGGCGCGTCCGGTGAGCGCCGGATTCAAAAAGTTCTTGCCCGTACCGCCAAAGACTTCCTTGCCGATAACCACGCCGAAGCTGATGCCCAAAGCCACCTGCCACAAAGGAATCGACGGCGGCAGGATAAGCGCGAACAGCACCGAAGTGACAAAAAAGCCCTCATTGACCTCGTGCCCGCGCACTACCGCGAACAATACTTCCCACAGGCCGCCGACCGCGAATGTGATGAAATAGATCGGCAGGAAATAGGCCGCGCCGTGCGCCAGGTTGTCCCACAGGCTGGCGGGGTTGAACCCGGCGACAAACGAAATCAGCGTCAGCCGCCAGCCTTCCCAACTGCCCTGCGCCGCCGCCAGCAATTCCGGGTTTGCCGCATAGCCGCTGTTGGCCTGAAAACCCACATTCCACATGCCCGCGAACATAGTCGGGAACGTGGCGAGCCAGACGACAATCATGATGCGCTTCAAATCCATCGCGTCACGCACATGCGCCGTGGTGCGGGTGACGCTCCCCGGGCGATAGAGAAAGGTATCCGTCGCTTCATAAAGCGCATAAAACCGTTCAAAGCGTCCGCCTTTCGCAAAATGCGGCTCCAGACGGTCGAGTAATTGACGCAGCAATGCCATGAGTCAGCCCTCCTTCTCGATGCGGGTCAGCACATCCCGCAAAATGGGGCCGTATTCATACTTGCCCGCGCAGACATAGGCACACAAGGCCAGATCCTCCTCATCCAGTTCCAGACAGCCCAACTTCTGCGCCATTTCGGTATCCCCCGCCACCAGATAACGCAACAGATGCGTGGGCAGAATATCCAGCGGCATGACCATCTCATAATTTTCCACCGGCACAATGGCGCGGGGGCTACCATTGGTCGTGGTGGTAAAAGCGAATTTTCTACCCCGCGTCAGGCAGGAAGCAAAAAGATTCAGCACCGAATGCTTGTCTGTTCCGGCGCGCAAAAAGTGCAGGAATTCCCGCTCCCGACCTTCCTTCAAACAGGAAACCTGTTGATGGTAACGCCCCAGAAAAGCAAAATCGCCACTGGCCGTGCGTCCGCCGAAAACAGAACCGGAGATCACACGGTTTTCGCCTGCCTGCAACTCGCCCGCCACCAGTTCATCCAGCGCCGCGCCCAGACGGGTGCTTACCAGACGCGGATTCTGCGCCGCCGGCCCGGCGAGCGCCACAACCCGCTCCACCCACAACTGCCCGCTGGCAAAGAGTTTGCCCACGGCGATGACATCCTGATAGCCGATATGCCAGACCGTCTTGTGGACGTCGACCGGATCGAGAAAGTGGATGTGCGTTCCCGGCAGGCCCGCCGGATGCGGCCCGGCAAACCGTTCAAAGCGCACCTTGGGCGGCACGCCTTCGCCGGGGATCTGGCTCTTTTCGCCCGCGATGACAAAGAGCGTCCCCGCCGTCAGCCGCGACAATACCTTTAACCCACGCAGAAAATCTTCCGTATGTCCCACAAGGATGACCGCCGGATCCGCTGCCAGGGGATGTGTGTCGATAGCCGTCACGAAAATGGAAGCGGGCGTGGCGTCTACCGTCGGCACTTTGGAAAAAGGCCGGGTTCTGAAGGCAGTCCACAACCCGGATTGTTGCAGGTTTTCCCGGATCTTCGCGGCATCCAGCGTATCCAGTTCCCCATCCGCGTAATACGCGAAAGAAAGGGCGTCGCTGCCCTCCAGATCAATGACGATAGAGTTAAATGCACGTTGCGCGCCCCGGTTGATGGCGCTGATCACGCCCGCGCCCGGCGCGGTAAAATTCACCCCCGGCGTTTTTTTGTCGGAAAACAGGACTTGCCCCAACTTGACCCGATCGCCTGTCTGCACCGCCATCGAAGGCTTCATGCCGGGATAATCGTCACCGATGAGCGCAACCCGCCGCACCCCCTGCCCCGCCTCAATCCGCTGGCGCGGCGCGCCGCTGACAGGCAAGTCCAGTCCGCGTTTGATTCTGATCATGCGTTTGACCCAATCTCTGGTAAAAACACAAGGCAGCCAAAAATCGGCTTCCCAAAAAAACTGCTGGATTATATAGGACGAGCGCCACTTTGCGAAGTTCCTGCGCGTATACAAGGCTTGAAGGTAGTGAAAATTTCCGTCGATGCCAACGTGCTGAGGGGCGCGGCAGCCAGACTTTTGCGGGAAGCGTCGCTGATTGCGGTATCGCCCCGCGCTGTCGAAACCGGACTGGCGCTTACTCGAAGCGGGCGGCGATTTCGCGGATGGCGTTATGGCGCACGAAGGCAGGCGGCCGGGCGGAAAAACCTTCGTTTCCTTCGATAAACAGGCGGTCAGGCTGCTGGCGCAACAAGGGCAGAACGCCCGTTTGCCTGCCTGAACCTTTGGGCAAGGTTGCCGTTCTCCGGCTTCAAAACATAATTTTGATCCAGGCGCGGAGTACCCTGGCGAACCACCAGAACTCGTAGGCGAACAACAAGGCCATGCCGCCCGCCATGATTTGGACGCCAAGAGGGTTGGGGGCGGCGGAGCGCCATAAGGGTTGCATCCTTTGTCACCGGATTTCAGGCACAGGAAGATCATAAACAACCAGCCCACGAAGGATTCAGCAAGTCTGGCAAGTACAAAAAATCCGGTAAATCTACCCATCTGACACACCAGAAGCAAGGCAAGCAGCAGCAATATCCACCAGCCGGATAAATGGATGTCGTGCATTCGGCGGCGGAACAGCAGAAAGAAAAGCGGAACTCCGATGATCAGGAAAAAAGTCAGGTTAAAGGCAAGCGGGAACGCAGGAGAAGCCGCGAACGCAAGAAAATACATACCCACCAAGGTAGCCACCAAGGTAGCCAGAGGAGGATACATCTTGAGGAGCGCGAAACCGATCAAGATCACGGCAAAGAACAACAGATGACACCTGAACAGTCTGTCCATAAAACGGGTGCGCCCCAACCGTCCTTTCGCGCTGAAAAACCTGACTTCGCCATAGAAGCTGTTTTAAAAATTGTCACGAGAAATGCAGTAGCAGGTCATTACAGATGCTCTGGAGAAGAGGATGTACCCAAGCGATCTGACGGAAGCAGAGTGGAAGCTTTTAGCCCCGCAT
>JAIRZG010000099.1 GCA_031267345.1 Zoogloeaceae bacterium | reverse complement strand
GCGTCTGCTCCGTAGGGGCTTTGACGCATGGCGGCAAGCGCCGCCTCGGCCTGCTCTGCCGCCACGACTGCCACCATCTTTCCCTCGTTGGCAAGATGATAGACATCGTAGCCCAACAGGTCGCTCGCGCCGCGAACGGCATCCCTCACGGGCACCAGAGCCTCATCCACGAGCATACACGTGCCGCTCTGCCGCGCCAACTCGTTTAAGGTAGACGCCAGGCCCCCGCGCGTAGGGTCGCGAAAGCAGCGGGTTTGGGGAGCGGCGGCAAGCACCGAGCGGGTAAGCGCGCCCAGCGGGGCCGCGTCGCTTGCAACCGGCACCTCAAGGTTGAGGCCCTCGCGCGTTGCGACTATCGCGATGCCGTGGTCTCCCAGATAACCTGAGAGCAGCACAGCGTCGCCGGGCAAACAGTTGCGGCCGCTCAGCTCCACGCCCGGCGCGATAACGCCCACGCCGCTGCTGTTGATATAGATGCCGTCGCCCTTGCCGCGCTCCACCACCTTGGTGTCGCCCGTGACCACGGGTACGCCCGCCTGTCGCGCCGCCGCCGCCATGCTGGCGACAACGCGATCCAGCACGGCGAACGGTAAACCTTCTTCCAGAATGAAAGCCGCCGCCAGCCACAAGGGACGCGCGCCCATGACGGCAACATCGTTTATCGTGCCCTGCGCCGCCAGACAGCCGATGTCGCCGCCGGGGAAAAACAGCGGCGAGACCACATGGCTGTCGGTCGCCATCACCAGCCGTTCATTCGGCAAAAGCCCCGGCAACACCGCGCCGTCATTGCCCGCGCGCAGCCATTCGTTATCAAAATGCCGGGCAAACACCGCCTCAATCATCCGCCCCATCGCCCGTCCGCCCGCGCCATGCGCCATTTCGACGAGCGGGGGAAGCGAAGCGGCGGAGATTGGAGAAGGCATACGACGAACAGGACACGCTCACGCCCGAAGCGCCACCGATCAGGGCCTTCCCGCTACGGGAGAGCGATGATGCGTGGCGACGGGGGGGTGTTGAATCAGTCCTGCGTTTTGCTGCGTTTGATGGCTTCGCTGACGGCGCGTTCGGCGCTGGTCAGGCGGGGTTCCTGCTTGGACTGCTTGGCGGGCGCTGCCGGGGTCTTTTTTTGACCTGCCAGCGCGTCCAGCCAGGATTCGCCGCCCCAGGGCATGAAGACGCGCATGGAAACGCGGGCGGCTTCCGCCAGACCAGCGACGGCGTTGGCCTGCACGGGTTGCAGGGGCTGGATTTCGGCCTCGATCTTGGGCGTCCAGGGGGTGAACAGGGCAAGCCAGGCGTCGACCGAAGGCGCATTGGGTATCTGCGCCGGAAAAAACGCGCCCTTGGCCTCAACCTTGGGCGCTCCCGTCAATGTGGTCAATCCCGGAGTGTAGAGACGCGCCATGTCCAGCCAGGCGCGCTGGCAGTATTCAAGGTAGTTGACCCAAAAAGAAGAAAAATCCTGCATGGTGTGTTCCTCCACGTCGTGTTTGTCTGGGAAGCAGTAGCCTAACACATCAACGGGTTCAGAGGACAGAAGACAGCGGACATCCGTCATCCCTCTTCCGATTCGCCGCGATATTCAATCAGCAATTGCGGCGTCTGGACACCGCGATATTCGTTGACGCTCAGGCGGTAGGCGAGGCGCATTCGGGGTGTGGTGGGGATGCGGGCATCGGTGTTGAATTCCATACCTTCAATGCTGCGGCCATTTTTGTTGAGGCGCAGTTTCAGGTGTTTGTCTTTCAGGAGTTTTTCCTGTTCAACCGTGAAATCGTCGGCGAAGAGCGGCGCGGGAAAACCCTGTCCCCAGATTTCCTGCCCCAGCAAACGCGCCGTTTCCAGAGTGAAGCAGGAGGCTTCCAGCGGGCCGTCGGTTTCCAGCGCCCGTTCCAGCGCCGCCGGAGCAATGCGTTCGCGCGCGACCTCGGCAAAGAGGGCGCGAAAACGCGGGAAATCCTCTTCCTTCAAACTCACGCCCGCCGCCGCCGCGTGACCGCCAAAACGCAGCAACAGCCCCGGCGCGCGCTTGGACATCAAATCCAGCGCGTCGCGCAGGTGCAATCCGTGAATCGACCGCCCCGACCCCTTAAGTTCGCCGGATTCCCCACGCGCAAAGGCAAACACCGGGCGATGAAACTTGTCCTTGACGCGCGCCGCCAGAATGCCGACCACCCCCTGATGCCATTCGGGTTCAAAGAGCGCCATGCCGGGCGGGACTTCCTTTGGATCAAGGCATTCCAGCACGGCGAACGCCTGATCGCGCATGTCGCTTTCGATTTCGCGCCGCTCGCGGTTCAAGGCGTCCAGTTGTTGCGCGTATTGCAGCGCCTTGCCGGGATCATCGGCCATCAGGCATTCAATGCCGATTCGCATGTCCGCCAGCCGCCCTGCCGCGTTCAGGCGCGGTCCCAGAATAAAACCGAGATCAAAGGTGGAAAGTCGGGCGCGGGCGACGCCTGCCGCCGCCAACAACGCCGCGATGCCTGGCGAAAGCTGGTCGGCGCGCATCCGCTTCAACCCCTGACTGACCAGAATGCGATTGTTGTGGTCAAGCGGCACGACATCCGCCACCGTGCCCAACGCCACCAAATCCAGCAGATGCGCCAGATTGGGTTCCGGCGCGTCGGCGAACCAGTCGCGCGCGCGCAGTTCGGCGCGCAGCGCCAGCATGACGTAAAACATCACCCCCACGCCCGCCAGATGTTTGGACGGAAAGGCGCAACCCGGCTGATTGGGATTGACAATGCAATCCGCTGCCGGCAATTGCCCGCCCGGCAGGTGATGATCGGTAATCAGGGTGGCAATGCCCAGTTCGCGGGCGCGGGCGACGCCTTCCAGACTGGCGATGCCGTTATCCACGGTGATGATCAGATCCGGTTCCTGCGCTGCCGCGATGTCCACAATCGCCGGGGAAAGGCCGTAGCCCAGGGTAAAGCGATCCGGAACCAGATAACCCACCTGCGCGCCGCGTCCCAGACTCATCTGGCGCAGGGCGCGCAGGCCGACGGCGCAGGCGGTCGCGCCATCGCAATCGTAGTCCGCCACAATCAGCAACCGCGCTCCGGCTTCAAGCGCGTCCGCCAGCAACGTGGCGGCGGCGGCGGCGTGAGTCAGCGCGGCGGGCGGCAACAGGGATTTGAGGTCGTAATCCAGTTCCTTGCGATCCGTGACGCCGCGCGCCGCATAGAGCCGCGCCAGCAAAAAGGGAAGCCCCTGCGCTTCCAGACGCGCGCGCGCGGCAGCAGGAACGGGGCGACGAAGAAGGCGCATGGAATACGAAAAAATCAGCGGGGCGCGGCGCTATCGGCGGCGTCCGGCGTCTCCGCCTCCACCTTTGCCTCCGCCGCTGGCGTTTGCGTATCCTGGAGCGGCTGCAATTCCGGCGGCACGGGTTCGCCCAAGAGACCGGGATGCACCTTGAACACTTCAGGCGGCGTCACTTTTTCGACCACCGACTGCCTGTGCGCGCAAGCGCCCAAAACGAGGAGAAAACAACAAAGGAAGCAACGATAGCGATTCATGGGAAATTTTTAAAAAGGGCGAAAATAAGGGAAAGGAATGATAGCGCGTCTTTTCCCGACAAATTTTATTCGCGGCAAAAATTTGGCGGCGGCAGACGGGTTCCGCCGGGTTCTGTCGCCGGAAATCGCCGGGCGTCCATATTTCCCCTGACAACCCGGACAAACGATTCTCCCGTGCGGCCACCATCGACCGGAACCTTTTGAATCGCGCCAGGACGGTAAAGGCATCGGTTAAAGGCTTACGATGCGCCATTCCTGTCCGTAACATCGGCAGTGCTCACCGCTGCCGCATGAGGAAACCCTGGCGTATCTACCGTAAAACCCTTCCGGCAGCATCCGCCACGGGCAACCGCGCTTGAGAACGCACAACACGACGCGGCGGGCGAAACCTTCGTCCGCGCACCCGGCAAAAACGCGCTTCGAGAAACGGGTGAGCGGGTTAAAATGCGGCGTCAGCATATTGAAAATTTCATAAGGAACCTCAATGGAAAGCCTTTATCTGCTCATCCCCTTTTCCGTCGCGCTTGTCTTTGTCATCGCCCTGATTTTCTGGCGTTCGCTCAAGGGCGGGCAATTCGATGATCTGGAAGGGCCGGGGTTTCGCATTTTGATGGACGACGATCTGCCCGAAAAGCAGTTGGCCTCCAACGCCTCCGCGCCATCATTGCCGGACGAAATTTTCAAGGCTTATGACATTCGCGGCATTGTCGGCATGACGCTGACGCCGGAAATTGTACGGCAGGTCGGTTTTGCCTTGGGACGGTTGGCGCGGGAAAAAGGCGCGACAGAAAAACAGCCCGCGATTGCCGTCGGGCGCGACGGGCGGCTCTCCGGCGCGGAACTGGCGGAAGCGTTGATGGACGGCATTTGCGCGGCGGGCGTCGATGCTATCGACATCGGTTGCGCGCCCACGCCCGTCACCTATTTCGCGGCGCACGAACTCGGCTGCAAATCCTGCGTTTCCGTCACGGGCAGCCACAATCCGCCCGACTACAACGGTCTCAAGATGGTCATCGACGGCGAGACGCTGGCGCTGGACGCCATTCAACAGTTGAAGCGGCGCATTCAGTCCGGTTTGCCAAAGGCGGCAGGAATTCCGGGCAAACGGACAAAAGCCGATGTGCGCGCCGCCTATCTGGAACGCATATTACGGGATGTCCGGCTCGCGCGTCCGCTGAAAATCGTCATGGATTGCGGTAATGGCGTCGCCGGAGGCGTCGCGCCGGAGCTTTTCCGTCGTCTGGGCTGCGCGGTTACGCCGCTTTTTTGCGAAGTTGATGGTCGTTTTCCCAACCACCATCCCGACCCTTCCAAACCGGAAAACCTTGTCGACCTGATTCAACAGCTCGAAACGACGGACGCCGAAATCGGCATCGCTTTTGACGGTGATGGCGACCGTCTGGGCGTAGTGACGAAGGATGGCGAAATTATCTACCCCGACCGCCAACTGATGCTCTTCGCTGCCGACACGCTCGCCCGTGCGCCGGGCGGCGAAATCATCTACGACGTGAAATGCACGCGCCTGCTCGACCCGTGGATACGCGAACATGGCGGCAAACCGCTGATGTGGAACACTGGTCACGCGCTGATCAAGGCCAAACTGAAAGCAACCGGCGCGCCGCTGGCGGGCGAAATGAGCGGTCATATTTTCTTTAGCGAACGCTGGTACGGCTTTGACGACGGTCTCTACGCGGGCGCGCGTCTGTTGGAAATTTTAAGCCGCAGTCCCGACGCCAACGTCGTCCTCCACGCCCTGCCCAAAGCCGTCTCCACGCCGGAACTCAACATCCGGATGGCGGAGGGCGAACCCTTCGCGCTGGTGGAAAAACTCAAGGCTGCCACCACCTTCGCGGACGAACGCGAACGCATCACCATTGACGGCATCCGCGTCGAATACGCCGACGGCTTCGCCCTCGCCCGCCCCTCCAACACCACCCCGGTCGTCGTCCTGCGCTTTGAAGCCGACAACCACGCGGCGTTAACCCGCATCCAGGAAGATTTTAGACGCGCGCTAACGCAAGTCTGGCCGGGACTGGATCTGCCGTTCTGATGACCTTGCGGGACGGTGATCCGGTTGCGCGGAAATGGCGTGTACACCCGGCGGGTCGATCAAGCGCGACCCGCCCTGCGCGCTGACGCCTAATACCTGATAGCTGAACCCTGATGTTAAACTGCCAGACTTTCATTTTCCTTCCTTTTTTCGTGTCTGCTTCTGTTCCCTCGCGTTTTGATTTGCATGTGCATTCCACGGCTTCGGACGGGTTGTTTTCGCCGGAGGCGGTGGTGGCGCGCGCCAAGGCGCGGGGTGTGGGTGGGTTGGCGTTGACCGATCACGATAGCGTGACGGGACTTGCCGAGGCGCGGCAAAAAGCGGCGGTAGAAGGGATTGCCTTTGTCAATGGCGTGGAAATTTCCATCGAATGGCAGGAGACGCCCATACACATCGTCGGTCTGGGTTTTGACGCCGCGCATCCGGAATTGTTGGCGGGATTGAAAACGACACAGGACGGACGCCTGGAGCGGGCGCGGCGCATGGACGCGGCGTTGGCGGCGGTGGGCATAGTCGGCACACTGGCGGGCGCGCTGCGGCACACGGCGCATCCGGCGCAGATTTCGCGCGCCCATTTCGCCCGTTATCTGGTGGAAATCGGCCTCTTCTCCGATATGGGCAAGGTGTTTGGACATTATCTGACGCCGGGAAAACCCGGCTATGTGCCGCATCGCTGGGCGAGGCTTGTCGATGCCGTCGGCTGGATTCGCGCGGCGGGCGGCGTGGCGGTGGTGGCGCATCCGGGACGCTACAAAATCTCCAACCGCCAGATGCGCGCGTTTTTGGGCGACTTCCGCGATCTGGGCGGCGAAGCGATTGAAGTTTCTTCCGGCAGCCACACGCCGGATCACGCGCGCCATTTCGCGCAACAGGCGCGGCGGTTTGGCTTTCACGCTTCGCAAGGGTCGGATTTTCATGGTGAGGCGGGCGTGGATTTGGGCGGATTCGCGCCGTTGCCGGAAGATTTGCCGCCGGTCTGGCGTTTGCTGGGCTGGTAGGGACGAGTTCATCGTGACGCATCTGCTGGCCATCAACGCCCAAAACCCGCAAGCGCGCCTGCTCGCGCAGGTCGGAGACGCGCTGCGCGCGGGCGCGGTCATCGCCTTTCCCACGGACTCCTGCTATGCCCTGGGCTGCCATCTGGGCGACAAGGCGGCGCTGGACAGACTGCGCGCCATTCGCGCCATTGATGGGCGCCATCACCTGACCCTGATGTGCCGCGACCTTTCCGACATCGCCAAATACGCGCGTGTGGATAATCGGCAATATCGGCTGTTGAAGGCGATCACGCCGGGCAGTTACGTTTTTATTCTGGAAGGCGCGAAAGAATTGCCGCGTCGGGTGATGCACCCCAAACGCAAGACCATTGGCCTGCGCGTTCCCGATCATCCGGTGGCGCAAGCCTTACTCGCTGAACTGGGCGAGCCGCTGTTGACCGCCACATTGCTCCTGCCGGGCGAAGAAGAACCGCCCACTGAAGCCTGGCGGATTCAGGAGGCGCTGGAAGGGCGCATCGGACTGGTGATCGACAGCGGTGCTTGCGGCGCGGAGCCGACCACGGTCATTGACCTCACCGACGCCGTGCCGGAACTGGTGCGCGCCGGACGCGGGGCGCTGACGCCCTTCGGCTTTTCCGGGACAAACTGAAATGAACGCAAGCCTGATTGCCAACCTGACCATCGCCGCGCTGCCCCTGATTTTCGCCATTACCCTGCATGAAGCCGCCCATGCGTATGTCGCGCGTTATTTTGGCGACGACACCGCCGCACGACTGGGGCGCATCACCCTGAATCCCCTGTCGCATATCGACCCTTTCGGCACCTTGCTCCTGCCCGCCGGGTTATTTCTGTTGAGCGGCGGTCAGTTTGCCTTTGGCTATGCCAAGCCGGTTCCGGTCAATTTTGCCCGCCTGAAAAATCCCAAAGCCGACATGCTCTGGGTAGCCGCCGCCGGACCGTGCGCCAATCTGTTGATGGTCATCGCCTGGGCCTTGCTGCACAAGCTGGTATTCAATGTTCCCGTCAATCCCTATACGCAGGCGCTGGTGTCGATGTGCCTTTTTGGCGTGACCTTCAATCTGGTGCTGATGTTGCTGAATCTTTTGCCCCTGCCGCCGCTGGATGGCGGGCGCATTGTCGTCAGTTTGCTGCCGATGCGCCAGGCCATCGCTTTTTCGCGCCTCGAACCCTATGGCATGATAATTCTGCTCATCCTGATATTGACCAAGGCGCTGGATGCGATTTTGCTTCCCCTGCTCAATTTCTCCTTCCTTCTTTTGCGACCTTTTCTTTAAGTCCTTGCCATCATGTACGCAGAACGAGTCGTTTCCGGTATGCGCCCCACGGGCGCGCTGCATCTGGGTCATTATCACGGGGTTCTCATCAACTGGCTCAAGCTCCAGCACGAATATCCCTGTCTCTTTTTCGTCGCCGACTGGCACGCGCTCACCACACAATACGACGCGCCGGAGGAAATTCAGAAAAACACCCTGGAAATGGCGGTGGATTGGCTCGCCGCCGGACTGGATCCGAATCAGGCGACCCTGTTCGTGCAGTCGCATGTGCCGGAACACGCCGAACTGCACCTGCTGCTGTCCATGATGACGCCGCTGGGCTGGCTGGAACGGGTGCCTACCTACAAGGAACAGCAGGAAAAACTCGCCAGCAAGGATTTGTCGACCTACGGCTTTCTCGGTTATCCGCTCCTGATGTCGGCGGATATTCTCATCTATCGCGCCGACCGTGTGCCGGTAGGCGAAGATCAGGTTCCGCACATCGAATTCACCCGCGAAATCGCCCGCCGCTTCAATCATCTTTATGGACGCGAACCCGGCTTTGAGGAAAAGGCGAAAGAAGCGGTAAAAAAACTGGGCGGCAAGCGGGCGCGGCTGTATGACGAGCTACGCACCCGTTTCCAGCAAAAAGGCGACAAGGAAGCGGTTGAACAGGCGCACGCCTTGCTGGAAGAAATCCAGCATCTTTCCGTTGCGGATCGGGAACGACTGTTCGGCTATCTGGAAGGCGTCAGCAAGATGATTCTGGCCGAGCCGGAGGCGCTGCTGACCGAAGCCTCACGAATGCCGGGTCTGGACGGCGCGAAGATGAGCAAGTCCTATGGCAATTGCATTGCCTTGCGTGAGGCGTCGGAATCGGTGACGAAGAAAATCCGCGCCATGCCCACCGACCCGGCGCGCATTCGCCGCACCGATCCAGGCGATCCGCAAAAATGTCCGGTCTGGCAACTGCACCAAATCTACTCCGACGCCACCTGCCGCGCCTGGGTCGAAGCGGGCTGCCAAAGCGCCGACATCGGCTGCATCGACTGCAAACAGCCAGTAATCGACAGCATCCTGAAAGAACAGGCTCCCATCCGCGAACGCGCCGAGTACTACCGGAACAACCCCACCTTGGTCAAAAACATCCTCAGCGACGGCTGCGCCAAAGCGCGCGACCTGGCCCGTGAAACCATGCGCGACGTGCGCGAAGCCATGGGCATATAAGTTCCTGCGCGTCGTTGCGGGCGGATGCGGGTAAAACCATCGTCATTCCCGCGCAACGATGGGGGGGGAACCACCCCGCGCCGCCAGCGCGAAGCGCCGCTGACTTACCGTCCTCCGTCCTCTGTCTTCTGCCCCCTGATCCTCGCCCGCGGATGCGCCTGATCGTAAATTTTGCTCAAGTGCTGAAAATCCAGATGGGTATAGACCTGGGTGGAGGCGATGCTGCTGTGACCGAGCATTTCCTGCACGGCGCGCAGGTCGCCGGAGGATTGCAGTAAGTGCGAGGCGAAGGAGTGGCGCAGCATGTGCGGATGCACGGGCGCGGAAAATCCGGCTTCCTTTGCCCGACGATTCAGGCGTTTCTGAATCATCCGCATACTGATGCGCGTTCCCCGACGGCTGACAAAGAGCGCGTTTTCTTCCGGCGCGGCCAGACTGGCGCGCGCTGCCGCCCAAGCGTCCAGCGCCTCCCGCGCCTTGCTGCCCACCGGGACGATGCGGGTCTTGTTGCGCTTGCCGGTAACACGAATTTCGCCGCTGTCGCGCAGACTTTCCAGCGCGTCGAGATTCAGGCCATCGAGTTCGGAAAGACGCAGGCCGGAGGAATAAAACAGTTCAAACATCGCCTGATCGCGCAGGGTGAGCACGGCGCCCGCTTCGTCACCGTTGGCGTTGGACGGGTCGGCGCGGACCAGAAGGCCGATGCTTTCCTCCACGGAAAGCGCGTCCGGCAGACGACGCGGCGATTTGGGCGCGCGCAGGGTCAGGCAGGGATTGCGCGGCGTCTTGCCTTCCTGTTGCAACCACTTGAAAAACCCGCGCCACGCCGACAACAGCCGCGCCAACGAACGTCCGGAAAGTCCCTTGCCATGCAACAGAGCAATCTGGCGACGGATGCTGTCGGCATCGAGCGCGGCAAAGGGCTGTTCGGCAGCCAGGGCGACCAGCCGCGCCAGATCACGCGCGTAGGCGGCAAGCGTATGCGCCGACTGGCGACGCTGACCGGAAAGCCAGGCCAGATAAGCCGCCACCTGTTCGGCATTGGTGTTTTGCGGCGCGTTCATGGCAGGGTAATTTATAGTGCGCTGTGGGTGACGCGCCCCAGCGCGGCGGAGATGATTTCGCCCAGACGCTCCAAGTACAGCGTACCCATGCCGCTGTAAAAACGCTCGGCGTCTTCGCTTCCCAACGCCAGCAGGCCAATCGCGCCGCCGCCGTTACGCAGGGCGACCAGCGCCTGCGAACGAATGTGGGCGGCATACGCGCCGAACCAGGCCGATGTCGCCACGCCCGCCGTATCGGTCGGACTGGCGCTCGCGCCGCAGTAGGGTTTTTCCAGCCGCTCGGCAAAATCCTGCAAATCGGCGCTGACCGCCGCGAATTCCGGCAGATCGACCGCATTCCCCGGTTTGCGCCACAGACGCAGCGCCACGCGCGGAATGGCGAAATCATCGCGCAGATGCAGGTTGATGAGATGCAGCGCCGCCGGGAATGTTTCGGCAGCCACCAGGCCCACGGCGAGGCGGTGTATCTTTTCGCTGATCACATCGTTTTCTTCGCCGAAGGAAAGCAACTCATCCAGACGTTGTTCCAGCTTGCGGTTTTTGGCGCGCAACGCCAGCATTTGCCGCTCGCTCAACGAAATGGTGCGTCCGCCATGCGGATGCGGCACAAAAATTTCCGCCAGACGATCCGCGCATTGCTCAAAAAACTGGGGTGTCGACTCCAGATATTCGATGACTTCTTCCGTCTTCATAACTCGATTTCTCCGGTAAAAACGGTGACTGCCGGACCGGTCATCCACACCGGATGCCCCGCGCCCTCCCAGCGGATGACCAGTTCGCCGCCACGGGTGGATACTTCGACCGTCGCGTCCAGTAACTCTCGCCGAATGCCCGCGACCACCGCCGCGCAAGCGCCCGTGCCGCACGCCAGGGTTTCGCCCGCGCCGCGTTCAAATACCCGCAGACGGATATGTCCGCGATCGCGCACGGACAGAAAACCCGCGTTCGCTCCCTGGGGAAAGCGCGGATGCGTCGCCAACAGCGGGCCTTGCGTCGCCACGGGCGCGGCATCCGCATCCGCCACCACCTGCACGACATGCGGATTTCCCATGGAAAGCGCGCTGATGGTGAGCGTGATCTCCGCCAGCGCCAGCGGATAGGTCACGGCTTCCACGTCGGCCGCAAAGGGAATCTCCGCTGGCGCAAAGCGCGGCGCGCCCATGTCGACCGTCACTTGACCATCCGCTTCCAGTTTCGGCGTGATGATGCCGCTTTGGGTGCGCACCCGGATTTCCCGCCTGCTTGTGAGGCCAACGTCATGGACAAAGCGGGCGAAACAGCGCGCGCCATTGCCGCATTGTTCCACCTCGCCGCCATCGGCATTAAAAATGCGATAGCAGAAATCCGCCTCCGCCTGCGCATCCGCTTCCACCAGCAACACCTGATCGCAACCGACGCCAAAATGCCGATCCGCCAGGAAACGCGCCCGCTCCGGCGTCAGGTCAATACGCTGGCGTACGCCATCAATGACGACGAAATCATTGCCCAACCCCTGCATCTTGGAAAACCGGAGAATGGTCATCGCTATCCCTGCGCCCGTTCACGAAAGTCCTGATTCTACCCCATGCGCCGCCCGGTTCACGCCCGCGTCCAGCAAGGCATAACCACGCGCCGCCTTGCTGAACGAAAAAGGGCGCAACGGCAAGGTCTCCATGAGCGTTTCCGCAAGCCGGAACAAATCTGCTTCCCGCCCCGCCAGAAGCTCCAGTTCGACCTCGCTGATACGCGCCCGCCACCCTCCGGCGCGAATATGACCCAAATCCAGCGCCAACTCGACGCGGCTGTCGCCATACGGCAACCCCCAGGTCTGACGCACAAAATCCGTGCGAAAGACAGGAAATAAGCGCGACGCTGCCCGCTGCAAGAACCGCCGTATCTGCGCATCATCAATGGGCGAAAAATCCAGCGCGTCCGACAGCAGGGGATATTCCCATTCCTGCCGCCGCGAAAATCCGTTGGCGTTTTCCCCTTCCGTCTTGAGCGTCAGGTAGTTTTCGCCGCCCGCTGTCCGCCGCCGCAAGGCCATGCGCCGATGACGCAAAGCCTGCTCCGGCGTATCCAGATAAAGATCCCCCATCCCGCGTTTTTGCCCCGCCACCCCGGCAAGCAAGGGCAAACGCCGCAACTGCGCCGCCAGACGCACCGGCAAGGCAAGTTTGATTTCAAGTTCGTGCGCCATCAAAAATTATTTTCCTGTGCGAACATGCGCGGCAAGCCAGGACGGGCGGATTTTTGACCGCGATGTCATAGAACCTTGATGCGGCAATATGCCCGACCCGAAAGCGCGACGGCAGATTACGGCAAACATGCGCCGCGTGAGACTTGCGTATGATCACTTCATTGCCTATAATCGGTCAAGATTTTCAACGCACCCTCAAAATGAAATCATTTTTGTTGATGACCATCATGGGAAAACCATAGAACATAAAGGCGTTTTATGAAACTCATCAGTATTGTTACCCCTTGCTACAACGAGGAAGAAAACATTGAGCTTTTGGTCGAACGGATTCGTGCCGTTTTCGTATGCCTGCCGCAATATCGGTACGAACATATTTTTATCGACAATGCCTCAAGCGATGCAACCGTGGAAAAGATCAAGGTGCTGGCATCCGGCGACTCCCGCATTAAACTGATCGTCAACAGTCGGAACTTTGGTCATATCCGCTCGCCTATACACGCCATATTACATGCGAAGGGTGATGCAGTTGTTGTTATGGCGTCCGATTTACAGGATCCTCCTGAGCTTATTCCGGATTTTTTGCAGAAATGGGAAGCGGGGTTTCGTATCGTCATCGGCGTAAAACCCAAAAGCCAGGAGCCATTGTTGTTTTTTCTGGTGCGCCGCATTTTTTATAAAACCATCAGCAAAATATCCGAAACCCGGCTTGTTCAGAACTACACCGGATTTGGCCTTTACGACCGTTCGGTCATTGAAATCGTGCGCGAAATGGATGATCCCTATCCTTATTTCAGAGGCATGATCTCGGAAATTGGCTTTAAACACGCCGAAATTCTTTTTGAACAACCCAGGCGCAAACGCGGTATCAGCAAGAATAATTTTTATACCTTGTATGATATGGCGATGCTGGGCATCACCACCCATTCCAAGATTCCATTGCGTCTGGCCACGATGACCGGATTCATACTTGCTTTTATCAGCCTCATGATTGCGTTCGGCTATTTTGCGGCCAAACTCCTGTGGTGGGATCAATTCTCGCTTGGCATGGCGCCACTCATCATCAGTCTGTTTTTCTTCGCCTCGGTTCAGCTTTTTTTCATTGGGATTCTGGGAGAATATATCGGTTCGATACACACCCAGATTCTGAAACGTCCATTGGTTATTGAAACGGAAAGGGTCAACTTTTCCGACGATCACAACATTGTCCCGCAGGATAGCGTGAGAACCATCAAGCACGATGAAGCGAATCTTTGAAATCTGGCGACAACAGCAAAAACTCCGGTTCCTTGCCATCGGCGTGTGGAATACTACATTCGGCTACGGGATATTTGTTTTCCTGTATTATTTTCTGGGAAATGAAGAAAACTATGTATGGATCGCGCTGGTTACACATTTCATCGCCGTCATCAACGCTTTCATCTGCTACAAATATCTGGTGTTCAATTCCAGACAATGCTGGTTGCCGGAATTTTTTCGATTCAATTTGTCCTATGTTTTCTCCTTGGGTCTCGGTATTGCGCTTCTCGTTGGCGGCGTAAGTATAGTACACTTGCACCCGATTGCAGCGCAGGGGATTTCGCTCATTTTTTCCACGATCATATCCTACCTTTTGCATCGAAATTTCTCTTTCCGAAAATTCTGCTCTTGACAATACGATATGAAAAATAAACACTTGTTTGACTGGACAGGCAAGGTTTCATCTTTCCGGGGATGTTCCTTTTCCCAAAAATGGGGAGAGCGTTTCAGTGACTTGATGCTGCTGCTGAGCGTTATCCTGGCAGGTACCGCTTTTCCCCGCCTCATGTTATCCGGTGGATTTCCCCGAACGGATGACGGATATTATGTTTATGTAGCGCAATACCTGCATCATTATATTGCGGGTGGATACGGTATGCCGGATACGGGCGGCTTGTCGCTTTACCCGCTGCTGAACGCCTGGGTGTTTTCCTTGAATTACAACCCGTTTATTGCGTTGCGACTGGTCGATCTTGTCGTGGCGGTTTTTGCGGCGATATTGTTTTACGCGATGCTGAAAAATGAGAGCGGCAGCCGCGTCGGCGCTGCGGTGATTACGCTCATTTTCAGCTTTACCCTCAATCAGGAAATTTTTATTGAGCATGGATTTAAAAACAGCATAACCGCCGCTTTTATTCCCCTGTTTGGCGCCATCTGTATCGGACAGCGTATTTTGCAGGGGAGAATACCCGACAAGGCATGGTGGATACCGGGCGCTTTGGTGGCGCTTGCGGTAACACTCCGTGAACCTTTCGCACTGTTTTCCGCAGTGGGTCTCATTATCGTATTTATCGCTGGCGGGAAGAAGCCCGCGCTGCGTTTTTTATGCGGTGGCGTGGTGTCAGGAATGCTATTGATCGGTGGAATTCTTCTGTGGCGAGGCGGTGTAAGCGAAGCGCTTTTAGCGTACAAAAACGCCGGTATTGTATATGGCGCGGTTCCCGATTATACCATCCTCGACCATTTTATCGGGCACAGCCGATCCACCATGGTGCATTCGTTGCCCGCATTGATAATCAGCGTAGCCGCTTTATTTTTCCTGGCAGGTATTGCGTTCGTCCGGAAAAACAAAAAGATTATTTTACGTCTTGGCTTCTGGCTCACGTTTATTGCCGCAGGACTGGTTGAGCCGATAATGAAAATCGGATTTTCATACCATTTTGCCATCATCTTGCCTGCTTTTGCCGGAATCTGCGCTTTGGCATTGCGCGAAATCATTTGTATATGGCCTGCGATAGCGCGCATAAAATGGTTGAATGAGGACAGAAAAAATTTCATGATGATCGGCGGTGTCGTGACGCTGTCGATTTGGGTTTTCCTGCGCTGTTCAGCACTGGCGGATTACTGGCCAATGACACTCGAAACGCTTGCCGCCGCTCCGGGTGGAAACTGGCCGGAAAAATTTACAGGTTATTCAAATTACCTGCTGGCGGCAAGGGAAATTAAAAAAGAAATTCCGGAGAACGGTACCTTGAGCGTCAGCGGGAACATGCACGCGCTCTATCCGCTGACCGGCCATCTTCCGCCTTCACGCCTGCTGGATAATTTGAGCGCGACAACCATTTTATTGAATCTTTCCGTTCCGGCAATCCAACAGACCCTGCTGGATTGCGCACCGGACGTTATCATGACCACCACCAGAAACGACTGGGCGACAGGCGGCGGCAGCGCGCGATTACTTGAAGCCGTTATCGACACCGGGATTTATGAGGTGGTAACCAAAATCCATCTTTCCAATGAACGGCATTATGGCGGTTATGGCGGACTTATTTTCCGCAAAACAAAGGAAACCGTTTGTTTGACAAAATAAGATCTGTGCGCCACTATTGGTCAAAAAACGCAGTAAACGATTATTTCGGTTTAGATGCGTCGTTTCCATGTTTGACCGTGGACGCAGACTCTGTTGCAGTATCTTCCATGCGTTTGAAAACGTACCAGTCACCGCTTCTTTCATATAACCTGTGGGATGAACATGCTGTATTCAGCAAGAAATTTTCATGCAATTTTATATCAACACACACGGATAAAGACAAGATCGTAAAGATCGCAGGTTTTCATCCACTGGAGGAGATCAATAACATGACCATGATTTGACAAACGTATTTCAGGAATTTTTTCCGGACGAAAACGCACAATTTGTGGCGACGCCCCAGCAAAATTCAAATCTACCCAGCCATTATTCATCGACTGATACCAGTTGGGGAGAAAATTGTATATATGTGGATTTCTGTCTTCTTTTTTATGGAAAATCAGGGAGAGAGCGCGCTGATTTCCGGGGATACGCTCTATCAAAGTCCTGAGTTCTCTTGCTTTTCCCATGAAAGTGCAAATATCATTCAATGGGTGAAACAGCAGGGCAATTATTATCAGGGCATATATTGAAATTTTTGCAATTTTCTTTTTGTCAATGGATTGCAACAAATGATTTGTACGCGCATTTTTTTGTAGCGCATACTGCAAGTTTGTTTCCGGATTCTTCACAAAACACAAGATATAGGCTGGAATAAAAAACATGGCAAACCGCTGAAAAATAAATAACGTATTCATTATATAATGCGGCAGCGTGAACCATACCAGCAAAAAAGAGAACAGTAAGGAATAAGAGGGTATTTTTCTGGAAAACCGATAGCCACAGGCGAATGGAAGCAACAACACGCACATGAAAAAAATGATTTGCACGAGCAAGGAATACCCCCCGCCAAAGGCAAATGCAGGCAAGCCAACAAATTTTGAAGAAAAACTTTCCAGAAAATTTCGAGTTGCCCCCGCAGCATCCAGGTGCTGCTGAAAATTATTTGTGCCCAGTAATGACCACGACCATTTCATGCGTTGCCAGGCAAACAGGATGTTACTCTTATAACCATAATAAGACGCCAACGAATCTTCTCTGCCAAGAAAACCCAGAAGAATCAGCGCAAAAAAAACATAGAAGAAAAAAATAGAGAGTTTTTTATTTTTTAAAAGGTTTTTGCTGAGAAGGATATGGATAAAAGTTGTCAATCCAAAAAACGCAAAGATCAGGAGATGTGAAAAAGCGAGCAATATACCGGATGCCAGCACAAGAAAAGCGCTTTTCAGATTGCCATTCTGAATGAAATTAAGTATGAGTACGTAAAACAAAACGCCCACTGGCGCAGCCAGCAGGAAATTCAGAAAACCAAATTCATAGGCAAATCCAAAAAAGGCGGGAATCAATAGCCAATCCAAGGAAGATGGGGCATCAAATTTTTTACGCAGGAAAGAAAAAGAAAGCACAAAGGCAAAAAAGGTTAGACAAATCACCAGCTTGGTGGCAATGAGAATGGGAAAAATGAGCGCTAGCAACAAATAAATAATATAACCGACCCAGTAGGGCGTAAAAATATTCAATTCCACTAAGTTCGACCAAATAAAATCACCTTGTAGCATGGCCTTTAACGAAGTCACCTGATTGGCGTGTTGCGGCATATCCACCATCGGTGGAAAATCGGGTAAGCAAATAAAAACACAAATCGTAAACAGCGTCACATAAAAAACAGTGCTTTCAACATTTATATCATGTAAATACAAAATTCCGGGATTCTGTCTGAACAGCATATTTTATTCCTTGGCGCAGTTTAAATCTTGTTCTGCATTACCATGATGTTGTTTTTCTGCTTTCGCAAATCCATAGGTCGTTTCAACAAGGTATAGCGGACGTTGCTTGTTTTCTAAAAAAATTCTTCCAATATACTCGCCTAGCACACCAATTCCAATGAGTTGCACCCCACCCAGAAACAAAATAAAACACACCAGACTCGCAAATCCGGAAGTGCTCTTTCCAAAGACAATCGTCATGAATATAATCCAGGATGCGTAAAAAAATGAAAGCAAGGCGATGGTAGTTCCTACGTAAATCCAGATACGCAGCGGTAGAGTAGAAAACCCGGTGATTCCATCCAATGCCAAATTCCATAGCTTCCGGAAACCGAATTTCGGTTTACCACTTACACGCTCTGGTCGATCATATTCAACGGCAGCAAATTTGAATCCCGCTGCCGCCATGATTCCTTTCATAAAACGATTGCGCTCCGGAAAAGTCAGAATCGCCTGAACAACGCATCTGTCCATCAGCCTGTAATCTCCGCAATTCATTGGAATTTTGGCATCAGAAATGACTTCCATCAGCCGATAGAATGCCTTGGCTGTAATGCGTTTAACTCTTGAATCTGTAGTACGCGAACGGCGAACAGCATACACTACCTTATAACCTGTCCGCCATTTTTCAATCATCTGGTGGATGAGTTCCGGCGGATCCTGCAAATCACAATCCATAGGGATAACGGCATCGCCAGTACTGTAAGCAAACCCTGCTGTCATGGCCGCTTCCTTGCCAAAGTTCCGCGAGAGCATCAATACGCGGATGTTTGGATAGCGTTGGGCAAAATCGGAAAGTATTCTAGCTGTGGCATCATGCGAACCGTCATCAATAAAAATGATTTCATATTCAAATCCTGTACTTTCCACAACAGGAATTACATTAGCAATAAAATGCTCAAGGGTTTCCTCTTCGTTGTACTAACCTTCTCAAAAGTATAGTCATGTGATAAGCTATGCGTATGAAATGTAAACGAG
>JAIRZG010000076.1 GCA_031267345.1 Zoogloeaceae bacterium | reverse complement strand
TGGAAGGGGTTTCTCTCCCCTCCCAAAACGGTCGCCTGAAACCCCTGCCTTCAGGCAGGGGTCGGCTCCCACCGCCCTGAAGGGCGGGGTTTCAACCAGAGTTAGTTTTACGATGAATCTGCAAAAACTGGTGCTGGCTTCCAATAACGCCAAAAAACTGCAAGAACTGGCCGCCCTGCTCTCTCCGCTGGGTATCCAGTTGATGCCGCAACGCGAACTGGGCGTTGCCGAATGTGACGAACCGCATTGCACTTTCGTGGAAAACGCGCTTGCCAAGGCCAGACACGCCGCCGCCATGACCGGCCTGCCCGCACTGGCGGATGATTCCGGCCTGTGCGTCGATGCCCTTTCCGGCGCGCCCGGCGTACATTCCGCGCGTTATGCCGACGAACCGAAAAGCGACGCGCGCAACAATCAAAAACTCATCGACGCCCTGCAAAATGAGACCAACCGCAACGCCCGCTTTGTCTGCGTCATCGTGCTGGCGCGTCACGCCACCGACCCACAGCCGATCATCGTCGAAGGCGAATGGCATGGCGAAATCCTGCCCGCGCCCAAAGGCGCAGGCGGTTTTGGCTACGATCCCCTTTTTCTCGATAAAGAAAGCGGCCTCGCCTCCGCCGAACTTTCGCCCGAAGTCAAAAACCGTAAATCACACCGTGGCCTGGCCATGCAAGCCTTGATCAAAAGACTGGCGGCATGAATCGGAAAGTTCTGAACAACCGTCATTCCCTTGACTCAAGGGAATGACGAACTTCAGATTATGGCGCGCCTTCCGGATGCTCGAAGCGATAGAACAGGTTGGGTTCGGAGACGATATAGATATTGCCTTCCGGGTCAACCGTGCTGCCTTCGGCTTGGGGGATCGAGCGGTTCAGTCTTTGCCAGCCGCGCCAGAGCGGCAGGATGCCGATTAATTCCTTGTCCGCGTCGTACTCGACCAGCAATTTGGATTCATCGCTCAACACGAGGACATGCCCCGTCTTGCTGTGCGTGCCCAGGGAGGAAATATCGCGGATAAATACCGGCAATTCATTTTCCGGCAGCCATTCCCGGATTTGCAGATTCAGCGCGCTGCCATCAAGCCATGCGGGCAGTCCTTCGATTTCAAAGATCCGCATCGGTTCTTTTTCCTTGGAAACCAGAAGCCGCTGACGATTCCTGTCCCACGAAATGCCTTCAAATCCGAGATTGCCATTGACCTGAACGCCCAACCCCAGACGCGGCATATGGGTGGCGTCCACGCTTTGTGTTTCCGCGTCAATCTGAATCCAGCAAATCTGCTGGCTGCGCTCATCAATAACGACGAAGCGGTTATCGCCCACATGTGAAATACCTTCGAGATCATCAATGCCCGTTACCGGAATCAGCCGGAGTAATTGCCCTTCCGTGGTTATTTCCGCGATTTGCGCCGGATCATTGATGACGGAAAACAGGGTTCCGGTTTGCGCGTTATAGGTCAGCCCCGACAGGTTATGGGTAATGCCCGCGATGGGACGCGCGTCCAAGGTGACGCGGTAGGCGGGCAAGCGCAGGCTGTGCGTATGCTTTTGCCAGGCAATGCTGAACCAATACCAGGCCAGCGTATCCAGACGGTAATACCAGACCACCGACAACAGCGGCGCGACGAGCAGACACAGGGCGATGATGGCAAGCCGGAATTTTTTGCGGGTCAATATGTCCTCCTTTATGAAGACAGGGCATGAACAGGTTTGTCATGACAAAGCATGAGCGGCGCTTGCTTCAGTTCCCTTTCCTCGAAGGGCAGAGCGGTTTTTGGTTCCCTCCCCTTCAAGGGGAGGGAAAGAAGATGCGGTTGCTTGTTTCTCATCCGGCTTCGATCAGGGCGATTTCTTGTGGGGTCAGGTGGAAGAGGTTGAAAACGCGGATTGAAAAGTGGCGGATGGATCATCGCGCTTCTGATCCTTGCGCCTGATGCACGGCTTCAATCAGGGCTGTCACGTGTTCCGGCGGAGTAAATCGGGAAATGCCGTGACCGAGGTTGAAGACGTGTCCAGTATTGCCGGGGCCGAAGGCCGCCAGCACCTTGCGGGCTTCGGCGGCGATGACCTCCGGCGGGGCGAACAGCGCGTTGGGATCAAGGTTGCCTTGCAGCGCCACCCGGTCGCCGACCTGACGACGGGCGGCGGCAAGGTCGGTTGTCCAGTCCAGACCGATGCCATTGCATCCGCTGGCGGCGATTTGTTCCAGCCATTGACCACCACCCTTGGTGAAGATGATGGAGGGAATCGCCGCGTCCGCCCAGGTCTTGTGTGTTCCGGCGATGATTTTTTGCAGGTAGACGAGCGAAAATTCCGAATACGCCGCGTGCGAGAGCGAGCCGCCCCAAGTATCGAAAATCATCACCGCCTGCGCGCCGCATTCGATCTGCGCGTTCAGGTAGGCGGTCACGGCCTCCGTGGTGACGGCGAGAATGCGGTGCAGCAGGTCGGGACGGGCGTAGAGCATACTTTTGATGTGGCGGAAATCCTTCGAGCCACCGCCTTCGACCATGTAACAGGCCAGCGTGTAGGGACTGCCGGAAAAGCCGATCAACGGCACGGAGCCGTCCAGCGCCTTGCGGATCGTCCGCACGGCGTCCATGACATAGCCCAGATGGTCGTAGGGGTCGGGCGCGGTCAGATTGTTGATTGCCCATTCCTCGCGCAAGGGACGCTCAAAACGCGGCCCCTCGCCTGCCTCGAAATACAGCCCCAGTCCCATCGCGTCCGGCACGGTGAGAATGTCGGAAAAAAGGATGGCGGCATCCAGATCGTAACGCGCCAGCGGTTGCAGGGTGACTTCGCAGGCGAGATCGGGCGATTTGCACAGGGTCAAAAAATCCCCGGCGCGGCGCCGCGTGGCGCAGTATTCCGGCAGATAACGCCCCGCCTGACGCATCAACCAGATCGGCGTGCGGTCGACAGGTTGCTGCAAGAGGGCGCGTAAAAAATTGTCATTCCTGGGACGTAAAGCGGGCGACATGAAAGCCTCGACAAAAGAAAAACGCCATTATCGCATCAGAGGTCAGGAATCAGGGATTGGCAAACCCGGACGCGCGGACATCCGGCCCGCATGGGCGGCAGTTGGCGACAGGATACGCGCAAAACCTTTATGTTTTTCCGGTTTTTGCCGCCATACGTATCGTGGCGCGCGCTGGAATGAAAAGACCTGCGTTCCGGGACGGCGCGTCACGCTGTCCTGCGGTTATGGGACAGCGCGGCGCTTGCCCCGGGCGTGATTACGGCCTTTTCGGTCAAGGCGCTGCCGGAAGTCGCGGTGGCGCAGCGCATTTACGCGCCGCCTTGCGAGATCGCCTGTATACATATAGAGGCCGCGCATGACTGACCCCGACATTCGCGGCGCCTTCAACCTGCCCTTCGCCGAGCAGATCGCCTTCTTCCGCCATAAGCTCAACCTGCCGACCGAACGCTGGGACGACATCAAGCATGAGGGGCACGACCGCGCCTTCGTAGTCGCCGGAGCAACGAAGGCCGACCTGCTCAAAGACCTGCGCCAGGCCGTAGACGACGCCATCGACAAAAAAACGGGGCTGGAGCAATTCCGCAAGGATTTCCGCGAGATTGTGCATAAGCACGGCTGGACGGGCTGGACGGGAGAAGGCACGAAAGCGGGCGAAGCCTGGCGGACGCGCGTCATCTGGGAGACCAACCTCGCCAGCAGCCGCGCCGCCGGACGCTACGCGCAACTCTCCGACCCGGAACTGCTTTCCCGTCGTCCGTATTGGAAGTATATCCACGCCGACGGCGTGATGAATCCCCGCCCGCAGCATCTGGCCTGGGATGGCCTGACGCTGCCGCACGATCACCCGTTCTGGCAGACCAACTTCCCGCCCAACGGCTGGGGCTGCCACTGCCGCGTCATCGCCGTGCGCGCGCCGACAGCAGGCGACAAGACCGAGCCGCCCGCAGGCTGGAACGCCATCAACCCCAAGACCGGCGCGCCCATCGGCATCGACAAGGGCTGGGCGTATGCGCCAGGCGCGTCGGTAGCCGATGAACTACGGCAGATCGTGGAAACCAAGGCGGCGAAGCTGCCCGCCGATTTGGGCGGCGCTTATGCGCAAGACCTCGACGACGTGGGTATTCCCCGCCGCCAGCTTGCCGAAGACTGGCAAGGCCAACGTCCCGGCCTCTTCGCCTTGCCGCCTGTGCAGGTGGTGGAGATGCCGGAAATGCCGGGACTGACGCACAGAGAGCGCGTGGCGGAAGCTACGACGGCTTTCAAGGCGATGAAAGAATCGGGGTTGGAACTCTACAACACGGACAGCGGATGGGTACTTGACGTCAACAAAGAAAGCAGGAAGAAGATCGCTGATAACGAGGGACAGAATGACGCCAGTCTCAACGCCGTGCGCGCTTTGCAGGAACTGGTGAAAACCGCCGTGGTTACTGAACGGCATCCCGACGTGAAGCATGAAAACCCGGACATTGCTGCGATTGTCCGTCTGTACGCCGCCGCTGCGGATGAGGGTGCCTTGTATCGGGTAAAACTGACCGTCAAGGAACGGAACCGGAAGGCGGATCAGCGAAAAATACTACATGCTCTGGAAGCACTGGAAATAGAAAACGTCCCGCTGGGAACACTGCCGACCCCACCGAAAATCGATGAAGGGTCAACTCAACCAACCACGGGACGCACCCTCACTATAGCAGATTTGTTGAAAGGCGCAATTCGCAACGACGGAACGCCGTTTGAATAACCCGAAAGAGCAACGAAAGGAAACCCCACGTGCTGAATTCTGAAAACCTGACGCTTGCCGATGGCCGCGCAACCCTGCTGCTCGGCGATAGTCTGGACATCCTGCCGCGCCTTCCTCCGGCGTCGTTCAAGGCCGTCGTTACGGACCCGCCCTATTTTTTCCCGACGCAATCCACCGCAGACAAAGGCAATGGATTTCCCGACATGGACAACGCCGCGCGCTGGTACGCCCTGTGGCTGTCCAGCGCGAAGGCGCTGCTCAACGAATCCGGCTATGCGGTCGTCTTCGGCTCCTGGCGCACCCAGCCTGTCCTCTATCGCGCTGGACTGATGGCGGGTCTCTTCCCTGCGTCCTGTTTGATCTGGGATAAACAAGGACTGGGCACTGCTTCGCCGCGTCAGTTGCGACCGTGTTACGAACTGGCGCTCTTCTTCGCCATGCCCGCAGCGAAGATCAAGGATAGGCGCAGCCGCGACATCCATGCCGCGCCCTGGCCGGTAAAACGGGAAACCAGACATCCGGCGGAAAAGCCCGTCAAGCTGATGCAATGGATCATCGAACGGATAACGGAACCCGGCGACGCCGTGCTCGACCCCTTTATGGGCGCGGCTACGATTGCTGTGGCGGCGCTGAACTGCGGACGGACATTTACCGGCGTTGAACTGAACCCCGACTATTTTGAAATGGCGACACGCCGCCTCGCCACTACCGCCCCCGTAAATTTAAAAGGGAACCAGACATCGCCGCATAACCCTCAATGCCATCCCGTGCCACGTTCATTCTGCCAATTCCATCTGTATGGAAAAAAACGCTACCAGCGCGGGCAGCAAGTTCATGCCGTCCGGCAGTTCGTATTCGTCGATCTGCCGCGCCGTCGGGCGCAGTGTCATCCAGTGCCGGATAGCCAGCGCAATGGCCGCCACGTTCGTAATGCGCTGGCTAAACACGCGGCGGTTGACCTGATGCCCGAATTCTCGCCCTTCGTCGCTATCCAGGAAAGCGCAGGCCGCCTCGGTGGACTCATAGGTCGCCTGCGCAATGGCGCGCGCTGCTTCGGCAAAGGCGTCGTCGGGATCAAAAGTAATGGTCGACGTGAACCCGAAATCGTGGCCTTCGTAGCTGGTTTTGGGTATGTTTTTCATGGTGCGCTCCTGTGTTTTGAGATGTTTCCGACACCCACAGTAACGCGCTGTGGAACCAACAAAGCAAGCAAAACCCACCTCAAAAAACCAGATTTTATATATCTATCCTTATCCCATCCGCAAACGTTTGCAACATACGCAATTCGTTTGCAACCCGTGAAAACCAAATCCCCCCGATTTATCGTCAACTTCCCCCCTCAATTATCTCGCGCCGCTTCAACGAGGACGGCTGCGAACTCATCTATTGAGTTTCTGGGGGATCGACAGATCGAGAGATTGTTACACTTTATTTACAATTTGTTCCTCACGCGCGGACGGTGATAACTCTCAATGCCATCGGCAACGCAGCGGCCATTCCTGCAATTAAATTGCGTGTGGCGCAATAAAATCCAAAAAGAAATATCGCGCCAAAACGTTTCCAAATATCGCACCGCGCTACAGTATCGACAAGGCGTTGCAATTCGTGGACGCCGCGAACGTCTCCACGCCTTGTATCCCGCCGACAATCCGCCAATCCCCTTGATCGCCCAGGCGCCATCTTCATTCGCCGCCATGTCGATTGTTTTGGTTTATCCCGCCTGTCTTTGCCGATGTCTGATCCCTGAATCTGCAAGACGACCTTCGGTCGTCTGGCGGGCGGACGCGATTCGCCCCTACAATCGGATACCTGACGCCCGGAATGGAAAAAATGAAAATACTGATTGTCGATGACGAACCGGCGATTACCGATACGCTGGCCTACGCGCTTGCCGCCGAAGGCTACGCCACGGACTGTTGCGGGTTGGGGCAGGAGGCGGTGGAATGGACGCGGACGCGGGATTACGCGCTGGTGATTCTGGACGTGGGCTTGCCGGACATGAACGGGTTTGACGTTTGCCGCGCCCTGCGCCGTCATTCGGAAGCGCCGGTGATGTTTCTCACGGCGCGCGCCGAAGAAGTCGACCGCGTCGTCGGGCTGGAACTGGGGGCGGATGATTACGTCGCCAAGCCGTTCAGCCCGCGCGAACTGGTCGCCCGTGTGCGCGCCATTTTGCGCCGTACCCGGTCGCATGTCCGGACGCGCGAGGACGCGGCGGATTCCGGCGTGTTCGCCATCGACGCCGAAGGCTTGCGCATCGCCTGTCGCGGGCAATGGCTCAATCTGACCCGGTACGAATACCGGCTGCTCGCCTGCCTGCTCGAACATCCGGGGCGGGTGTTCTCGCGCGATTTTCTCATGCGGCGCGTCTGGCAGGACGCGGAAGAAACCGAGGAGCGCACCGTCGACACCCACATCAAGACCCTGCGCGCCAAGCTGCGTCTGCCGCTGCCCGAACGCGACCCCATCATTACCCATCGCGGACTGGGTTACAGCATCGACCCATGAATATCTCCGTTCGTCTTTTTCTCGGCTATTTTCTGGTGGTCGGCTTGGCGGCCTGGTTCGTGCTCGACATCGTGACGCAGGAAGTGGAGCCGGGACTGCGTCAGGCCACCGAAGAAACGTTGGTGGACGCGGCGCATATGCTGGCGGAACTCGCCGCGCATGATCTGGCGGCAAAGCGTATCGACAGCGGCGATTTTGCCGATGCCCTGCAAGCCGCCAGACGACGCCTGCCCGCCGCCGACATTTTCGGCGTCAAAAAGGAAAGCGTGGATTTTCGCGTCTATGTCAGCGACGCGCGGGGCATTGTGGTTTTCGATTCGGAAAACAAGATGCTGGGCAGCGATTTTTCCCGCTGGAAAGATGTCAGCAGCGTACTGCGCGGCGAATATGGCGCGCGCACCACGCGGGAAAATCCGGAATTGCCGAATACCTCCTCCCTGTACGTTTCCGCGCCGATTTTCTGGCGGGGCGAACTCATCGGCGTCCTCTCGCTCGCCAAACCGGCCATAACCCTGCAACCCTACATCCAGCGCGCCATCAGCCGTTTGCGCCGCGATGGCTTCGCCATGCTCGCCATTTCCGCCATCATCGGCCTGATTTTTTCCTTCTGGCTGATGCGCTCGATTTACGGCTTTGTCCATTACGCGCAAGCGGTCAGCGTCGGCGAAAAAGCGGAAGCGCCCACGGGCGGCGGGCGTCAGTTTTCCGAACTGGCGCGCGCGCTCGCCGCCATGCGCGAACGGCTGGAAGGCAAGCAGTACGTGGAAAAGTATGTCCAGAACCTGACCCACGAGATGAAAAGCCCGCTCACCGCCATCGTTTCCGCCGCCGAACTCATGGAAACGCCGCTGCCGGACGCCGAACGGCAGCGTTTCGCGCGCCTTGTCCGCGACGAGGCAAAGCGTCTGCAACAAGGGATCGAACGCATGTTGCAACTGGCGCGCGTCGAACAACTGCAACGCCCGGAAGACGATCAGACGCTGGATTTGGGCGAATTGACGCGGCAATGCGTGGAAAACTGCCGCGTCGCGCTGGCAGACCGGACGCTGCGACTCCAGATCAACGCCGTTGGCGGCTTCCCCTGTCGGGGCGACGCCTTTTTGCTGCAACAGGCAATCGACAACCTGCTTGACAACGCCATCGCCTTCTCGCCCGCTGGCGGGCTTATTCGGATTGATCTGGAAAAACAGTCGAACCGCCTCCGGCTTTGCGTCCGCGATCAGGGGCGTGGCGCGCCGGACTACGCCCTGCCGCAGCTTTTCGAGCGTTTCTACTCCCTCCCCCGCCCCGCCACCGGACGCAAAAGCACCGGCCTGGGTCTGCCCTTCGTGCGCGAAGTCGCGCAACTGCACGGCGGCAACGCCCAGTTCGTCAACCACCCGGAAGGCGGCGCGGAGGTCAGTTTCGAGGTTTTAGCGGCTTGAAGTTCGGGAAATGACGCGAATAAACCCGCTTTCAGGCGGCGGTTCAGCGCGAAACAACGCTGAAATACGCTAGGTGTTTAGGACGTATCCGTAAACAATATTCGTTTCTCCCTTCCCCTTTCGGAAAGCGATAATGGCGGAGGCAATCATCATCAGGGCCATGTAGCTTCGATTCGTTTTTTCGCAGGGTGGAAAAGCGAAGCGCCTTCCACCATTTTACCTATGCACCCGCACAACTGCCCAATGGTGGAAGGATAAAGCGCATTCCACCCTGC
>JAIRZG010000074.1 GCA_031267345.1 Zoogloeaceae bacterium | reverse complement strand
TCCGGTTTCATCCGCAATAACACAACGTTCCCGTCGGCGATAAGCAGTCCAAACGACGGCGCGTTGCTGTTTTTTTTAACGAAGGCATGGATTTCGTCCCTCTCGATCACATCGGGCAGCTCACGACCAACCGCTGTCGCGGCCTGACGCATCTGTTCCGCCATCTGGACGCGCGCTGCGCGTATCCAGCGGAGCACTGCGGAAGGAGAGACCCGGATGAGAGAGATAGAGAGGGGGCGACCGTTCCGTTTGCAAGACGGTTGGTTAGGGTTGAACCATCGCGCCCCCTCTCCCACAAGGGGAGAGGGAGCTCCTGTCTCCACGAGACGCACGGGGATATCCGGGCGGTTCCGCCATCATGAATTCATGTTTTTCGGCATTCCTGCGATTGCTCTGCTTATTCCGTCCGCAAGGGTCAAAATTGCCGTTTGCAAGAGTAGAATAAGCGCATCTTGCCGGGGGGATGAATCATGGCGGTTTTGCCGATAGGGTTATTACGCAGGGTGCGCGGCATTCTTCTTTTGGCGCTGGTCTATTGCGTTTCGGGGCTGTTTTTTCTGGGCATGACCAGCCCGGGGTATGTGTTGCCGATTTTTCCGCCGACGGGCATTGCCTTGGCGGCATTGATTATTTATGGCAGATGGTTGTGGCCGGGGGTGTTGCTGGGCGCGGTGATGCTGGAAACCGTGCTGGTTCTGCGCCAGGGCGTGCCGTCGGGCTGGTGGGGATTGATGGGGCTGGCTCCGGTCATCCTGTTGCAAACGCTGGCGGGGTATTGGCTGACCCGCAGTCTGCCGGGATTCCAGATGCGACACATGTTGCGCTTGCTGTTTCTGGTGGCGCCGCTGTGCTGCCTGATTGGCGTGGTTCCGGCGATGGCCCTGATGAACTGGTCGGGGATGATTCCGCTGGATGAAATCTGGTCGACGGGTCTGGTCTGGTGGTTGGGGGATGTGTTGGGCATTTTGATTGCTTCGCCCCTGATGTTTATCCTGTTCGCCCAGCCGCGCGACTATTGGCGCGAACAGCGCGTCAGCACGGGTTTGCCGATTGTCATGGCTTTTGTGTTGTTGGTCGTTGCTTTTTTGTACGTGTTGGGGCAGGAACGGGAGCGGGCGGAGAGCCATTTCGACGCAATGAGCAGTCAGGTGGCGACGACGTTTTCGCGCTATCTGGCGCAGGAGGAGGAATTCGTTCTGGCGCTGGGGCGGCTGATGTATCTGCAACCTGAATTGAGCGCGCGCGACTGGCAGACTTTTCTGCAACCGCTGGCGCAGCGCAATTTGTCGGGCATAGGCTGGTTTGGCTGGGCGCCGTATGTTCATCACACGCAGCGCGCTGCTTTTGAAGCGCGTTTACAGGCGACGGGCGTGACCGATTTCCGGATACGCGACAGGAATGCCGGGGGCGATTTTTCTGTCGCCGCGCCTGCGTCGGGCTATCTGCCTTTTTTGTATCTGACGCCTTTCGAGGGTAATGAAGCCTTTTGGGGGCTGAATCTCCAGACCTTGCCGCGTGTGCGCGCCCTGCTGGAAAAATCGGCGGATACGGGCAAGCTGGGCGTACAGCGCGGCGTCGTTCTGGGTCGGGACATAGATACGAGCAAGTTCATGCTGTATCACGTGGTTCGCGCCAGAAACCGGAGCGGGCCGCAATGGCTTGGGGTGATTAGCGGTTCGTTTGATGTCCGGGAAATGCTGGCTGCCGTGCTGCCGGAAGAACTGGAAGCCTGTCTGACACAGCAGGATCGGTCGCGTAAAGATGCCGTAATTCGTCTTGCGGGCGCGCCGGGATGCGAGACGGACGACTGGAAGATGGCGCATTTTGTGCGGAGTCATCGGTTCACCCTGGCGAATCAGGAATGGGAACTGCGAACGCGCATTCCATCGCAGCTCAAACTGGGATATTGGGGTTGGGACATCTGGGCGAGCATTGCCGTGTGTACGCTGACGCTGGTTTTGTTTGTCATTTTCATGCTCAACCATACCAGCAAACTCTGGCGCAGAAAAGCGGACGCGCGTCGTCATCTTTCGCGTCTGCGCGCGTCGAATACGCGCTTGCAGGAGCAGACGGAAATCCTTTCCTGGACGCAGCGCGCTTCGCGCACGGGCAGTTGGGAGATTCGCGACGATGGACGGTTTATCGTTTCCGGTGAATTGTGCGCCATGTTGGGCGTTGCCGCTGATCGGCTGGACAGTTGGGAAAAACTTTGCGCCAGGGCGCTGCCGCAGGATCGCGCGCGGCTTGTCGGGGCGCTGGAAGCCGTGCAAAACACGGAAGAAGGCAATGTCACGCTGGATTGCCATGTTCTGCCGGGTGAGGATGCCGTTCCGGATAATCCGGACAGCGACAAGGCGCTTCTATTTTCCTTTTTCATTCATCTCGAGACGGACGTCAATGGCGCGCGGCGCGTTCAGGGTACCGTGCAGGATGTAAGCGCGCAGCGGCAAAATGAAAAGTATCTGCGCTTTTTGTCTTATCAGGATACGCTGACCCATCTACCCAATGGCGCGTTCTGGCACAACCGCGCGCAGGCGGCGTTGGCGACCCTTCAAAAGCATGGCGAATATGCGCTGGCGGTCATGGTGATCAATCTCGACCAGTTCGGGCGCGTCAATGCGTCTTTGGGACGTCAGGTGGGCGATCATTTGCTGACGGTGGTCGCGCAACGCCTGAAAAATTCGCTGCGCGGCGACGATATTGTGGCGCGGTTGGCGGGCGATGAATTTCTGTTGCTGTTGCCGCAACTGGATCGTTCCGAAATTGCCGCCGATGTCGCCAATCGTCTGCTGGCGGCGCTGCGCCGTCCGATGCAGTTCGATGGCGTCGATCTGTCCATTACGGCCTGTATCGGCATCGCGCTGTATCCAGAAGACGGCAGGGAACTGGACACGCTCACCCACAATGCCAATCTGGCGATGCGTAAGGCCAAGGAGGCGGGCAAGGAACGCTTTCTGTTTTTTGAGCCGCGCATGAACGCGCGCGTTTTTGAGAACAGGATGCTGGAGGGCGCGTTGCGTCAGGGTCTGGAGCGCAATGAATTCGTCCTGCACTATCAGCCGCAGGTGACGATAGCCAGTGGTCATGTGGCGGTCTGCGAAGCGTTGGCGCGCTGGCGGCAGCCGGAAAGCGGCCTGGTGCTTCCGGCGCATTTTATTCCCGCCGCCGAGGATTCCGGCCTGATTCTGCCGCTGGGCGAATGGGTGTTTGCCGAAGCCTGTCGGCAGCAGACGCGCTGGCGCGCGCGGCGATTGCGCGTAGCAATCAATATCTCCGCGCGACAAATTTGCCGCGATGATTTCGTGCGCATGCTGGAAAGCGTTCTCGCCCAAACAGGTGCGGATCCGCATTATCTGGAACTGGAAATTACTGAAAGCGTTTTGACGCAATCGGGCAGGATTTTGTACGATCGCCTGGCCTATCTGCACGACATGGGGTTTGCGCTGGCGCTGGATGATTTTGGCGCGGGCGGTTCCAGCCTTGCGGTCTTGAAGCGCCTTCCCTTTATGCGGTTGAAGCTGGATCGGTCGTTTGTCGCGGGTTTGCCGGATAATCCTGACGCTTGCGCCGTTGCCGTCGCCACGCTTGCGCTGGCGGCGGAACCGGGACTGGAAGTCGTCGCCGAAGGCGTAGAAACGCCCGCCCAACTCGAATTCCTGCAAAAACACGGCTGCGGCTTCGCGCAGGGCTTTTTGTTCGCCAAAGACATGGAAGTCCGCCAACTGGAAAACTGGCTGGATTTCCGGGGGCATGACGCCACGCCCGTTGCTTCTATCGCCGCCCGGATGGGCGGACGGGCAAGGGAACAGAAGGACGCGTAAATGGAGTTTTATTATGCCGCTTCTGCTCAATTTTGGAGAGACCACCACGGACATGGAATTACAGGCAAGGGTGCACAGAAATAACCAGGAAGAACTGATCAATGTGGTTCAGATCATCAGCGCCACAGACGGCTACTATGTGAAAATCTGGCTGAATGGACTGCCGTATTACATGTCGACACGACCCGGAAAAGGGACAAACCGCGCTACTGGCGCAGGCTGTAGCGATAAAAGCGGGCATTGATCCTGAATCGCCGAAGGGCAAGCAGTTTTTTGCAGGCTGTGGATAACGAAGCGGTCAAACGCGAAGCGGCAGGCAAGTTGCCGAAAATTCATCGCAGGATGAATTGACGGGCGACGAGAAAGACGCCTGTGAAGCGATTTTGTGTCTTTCCCCTGAAGAGCGCCCTGATGAGTGCGCTCCGTCCCTGAATCGTTATTTCAGCATCAAGAAAAAAACGACCTCCAAGACGATCAAGGCGCGGGAGGATTTCCTGTCGAAGTGTCCGGTGGTTGATGAAGACAATGAAATGCGGCAGCGTGTTGCGCAAATAGCGCAGGGCGCTGGTTGTTGTGATGCGGCGTTTCTGAATCAGTCGTTACGTGAGTTCATCACAGTGAAGAAGTGTTATGCGTACTCGAAGGTGGGTAATCGGTTACCGTTGACTTCCAGTTGCGCGAGAATTTGAGCAGCGTACTTTTCATATTGTGCTTGCGTAGGTCTATTTTGTTGTGGCTTGATTTGTTCTTTGGGTTCCCTGCCCAGCGCTTTCTCCTGCCGTGCGATGTAGAGTTTTTCGGCAATGCGGATGTTTTGCTGTCTCGCCTGGATGATGGTTTTTTCGTGATCGTCCGATCTTGCTTTGTCATAGTTCCCTAGACGGGCATTATGTGAACGAAAGGCAATTCTCGCGCCGTCCAGCGGTAAATCATTTGTATCCCGCACCTTGCGTTGCGCGTTGGATGCGTCGATTTCCTTGTAACTTTGGGGTTTGCTCACCAAACCAACATTCGTTTCAATCGCTTCCAATTCTTCTTGTGCCGTTTTTAGGCTGGAAGCCATGCTTTTGCTGTTGGTGTGGTCTGTAAGAGCCTGTTCATGATCTTTTGAGCAGTAACGCCAAGAAAGCCATATGGATGAACTGCAAGCTGGTGTTGAGTTTGCGCTCGCAGTTCTTCCATAACCTTCGATGCTTCTCCAGCCA
>JAIRZG010000055.1 GCA_031267345.1 Zoogloeaceae bacterium | reverse complement strand
CCGCATTTAAGCCGACGCCATTCTGGCGCGGCGTTGTTGGCCCTGACCTTGGCGGGTTTCGCCGCCGCCGCCTTGGCGGCTGATCCAAGCGCGACCCTGCCGGACAAATTCGAGGCGCCGGAAATTTCCAACATGCCTTTGAGCATGGGCGGCAACCTGTCGCCCAATATCATGCTGCTGATCAATACGGGGAGCATTACGCACTACGGCTATCTGCCGACCAACGGCGACCGTTACGATTTGCGGAACTCCGCTGTTGGCACCGCCGCCCCGACAAAACTGAACAAACCCTTTCATTCCTCGCGCATCAACAAGGTTTATTACGATCCTTCGGTGGAATACAAAAAACCGCTGGGGTTCTACCCGGGAACCACCACGGCGTGGCCGGACGTGCCTTTTACCGCCGCGCCCATTGATGGTTTTAGAATATTCAGCACGGCAACGACGAATTTGAGCACTAATTTTCGGGCAACGCACTATACCGGCGTCACGGACTGGGTGGGTGTGCCCGCATACAAGACGGATGGCGCGTCAGGGCCGGGAACCGGCACGGCGATTGGCACGGTGGCGCATTACAACCTGTATCATCCGGGGCGCGTCGAGTACAACGCCGATGGCTCCCAGCAGCTCAACCCCTCCGTAATGGACGCGAGTGGCAATGAAACCTGGCGGGATGTTCGCACAATCCCGGCGTCGGGAATCGTGACGCGGGCGCAATACATTTTCAACAATGGCGGTGAAGCGGTGCTGACCTATGGCACGCCGGAGAATCCAGCGCGGCGGGGCTGTGAATTTCAGGATGTGGCGCCCAACTACACGGATTATGAAAAGTACGGCAAATTCGGTTCTACCCGTGGTGATTATGTGTTCCCGAGTGCTTATGGCGGCAGTAGCGTAAGTACACCAAATGACGTTAGCGCTAGCGTTGAAACATCTGTGCAGAATAATCCGCAGTACCAGGTTAGCGGCAGCGGCAGCAATCATAACTGGATGATCAAATACTACAATTGTTTTGAAGCGATTCGCGTGGGCGCGGCGGAAGACAAGGACGAGTATTACCCCTGGTGGAACCCGGCGGAACGGGGACGCGCCATCACGCCGGCGGACAAGAGGCAGAATTTCGCCAACTGGTACAGCTATTACTACCATCCCGGCTCCCTGATGAAAACCGTATTGAGCCACGCGCTGGACGATCTGGATCCGGAGACGCGCATCGGCTACGCCGTGACCGGGTGCGCCTCGGGTTGCGGCACCGGCGCCGTAGGCGGTCAATTCACCACCACCTACACTCTGGATGGCTACAATATCAGGAACAATTACGTCAAGCGCGGGGTGCGTCCCTTCCAGGATTTCGATCCCGGCGATCCATCCGGCTACGGCACCAGCAGCGCCTGTTCTCCCGCCGGGAAGTGCAAGACGCAATTGCTCAACTGGCTGTTTGGCCTGAGCGGGTCGTCATCCACCTACACCGGTTACGCCACGATGCGTAAAAGCCTGGCCGGGGTCGGATCGTATTACACGCACAGTGGCCTGCAAGGCCCTTGGTCTTCCACGCCGGGGTTCACGCGCGCCGCCAGCGCGAACGCTGAAGCAAGTCGTTTCCAGGCGTGCCGCAAAAGCTATGTCCTGACCCTGACTGGCGGGGCTTTCGACGTAGAGAACGATTCCCCGCTCACGGACTCGAATCTCCGCGACGCGGACAGCAAATATGGGGCGCCCTACTACCACGCCAATGAGAGCGACGCCTATGGGACTTCCCCCTATGCGTATGTCCCCACATTGCCATTCAGGGATCATGCCACGAATACGCTCGGCAGTATTACCACCTTGGCGGATGTCGCCATGCTCTACTGGAAAACCGATCTGCTCAACAGGACGGTCAATGGCAGATCCGACAACAATGTGCCGCGCTCCACCAGCGATCCGGCCTTCTGGCAGCACATGAACCTGGTGGCCATCCACCTGGACGATGGCGCCTACAGCGTGGACTGGAAACGTATCGTCAAGGGAATGCAGAATCCGACGGATTTGGCGACCATGATCGCTGCCGGAAACTGGGGTTACCCCGGCACGGCCTACGTCTGCAGCGGTTCCTGGACCAGCGGTACGGGTTGCCCGGTTCCGGCCCGCAGCGGCTGGGGCAATCCAAACATGGGCAGCGATGCGGTAAGACGTGAGGAGCAACCCTATTACTCCCTGCATGGCGACGATCTGATGCACGCCGCCATCAACAGCCGCGGCTTTTACGCTTCCACGCTCAACCCCAAGGAAATCAGCGCCCTGATCAAGCAGGGCTTGAGTTTTGCGCGCACGGACAACGCCATTTCCATGTCCTCCATCGCCACCAACACCACCTCTTCGCGCGTGCCGATGATCTATCAGGCCGCTTTCAACGACGACTGGAACGGCAAGCTCCTGGGCAACCGCCTGTGCACCGCCGCCGACGTGGCGCGGGATTATTCCGTGAATTATTCCAGCACGCCGCCCACGGTCACGGTGTTGCAAAACGACAGTCGTTGCCGGGAAGAGGGGGCGCTGTGGTTCAAGGCGAGCTGGGACGCGGGCAAGGAATTGCAAAACCAGATCGGCGTGGGAAACCGCAACATCCTCACCTGGAATCCTGACGCCAGCGCGGGCATGGCTTTCACGGCCGGCGCCCTTACCGCCGGGCAGCGCGCTGAATTCTGCGCCAGCGTCGATTGCGCGGCGGAAGTCGCCTACTTTTACGGCGACGCCGCCAGCGAACAGCGCAACGGCGGCGCCTGGCGCTCGCGGGTAAACGCCTTCAAGACCGACGAGACCGTCAACCGCAGCGTCTTGGTCGCGGCCGACGGCGCGCCGCGCGTGCTGGGCGACATGGTCAATTCCAGCCTTCTGTTCGTCGGGCGCGACGATTACGGCTGGGCCTACTTCGGCGGCATCACCTACCAGATGCGCCAAAATTACCGTACCCGCAAGACGGCTCCACGCGCGGAGGTGGTGTACGCCGGCGCCAATGACGGCATGTTGCACGCCTTCAGCGCCGAGGCGGGCGACGCCAACGGCGGCGTCCTGGGTTCCAAGAACGGCGGCGGTCGGGAACTTTTCGCCTACGCGCCCTATGCCGCCTTCGGGAAGTTGAAGAAGCTGCGCGGCGTCCCGGAGGAATACGCGCATGAGTTCTACGTGGATGGCTCGCCCACCATCGGCGACGCCTATCTCCAGAACGCCAGTTCGACCAACGGCTGGAACACCGTGCTGGTCGGCTCCACCGGCGCGGGCGGCAGCGGCTACTTCGCGCTGGATATTGAAAGGCCCGATACTTTCGGCACGAACAACGTGCTCTGGGATATTCGCGGCCCGACCGTGGAACTCAAGAAATCCGGCACGACGGAGACCAAGACGATCAACGCCGCCGTGCCCTACACGAACGGGTTCGTCGATCTCGGCTACACCGTCGGTCAGAGCACCATCGCCCTGCTGCGGGCGCGGGGCGCGACGGGGCAGAAATGGGTCGCCCTGCTTCCCAACGGCTACAACAGCTACCTCGACCGCCCGATGCTCTACATCGTGGATTTGAAGGACGGCAGCATCGATACCAGCTTGCGGGACAACCTGGGACTGGTCAATTACACGACCGTCGATACCGGCAACATCCCCGAAGGCCCGACCAAGCCCAACGGCCTGTCTACGCCGGTGGTAGCCGATCTCAACGGGGATGGCGTCGTGGATGTGGTCTACGCGGGCGACCTGCGCGGCAACCTCTGGCGTTTCCGTCTGAACGGCGACAGCAGCAACATCCATACCGAAAAGATCTTTGAGGCCAGGGACGCGGACAACAACCCGCAACCCATCACCGCGCGTCCGGAAGTGGCGCGCGACCGGACGGGTCAGGTCATGGTCTATTTCGGCACCGGTCGCTACATCGCCCATTCCGACCTTTCCGACAAAAATGTCCAGACCTTCTACGGCGTGCGCGACCTCTGCGCTTTGGGCACGGAGTCCTCCTGTAGCGGCGGCGGCGTCCTGCATCGCAACAACCTGCTCAAGCAGGAATTCACCTTGGGGGAAACCCGCGTCTACTCGACCAATGGCGTGACTTACGACGAAGCCGTGCGCGTCATCACCAACAACCAGGCGACGGGCAGCGAGTCCGGCTTCTATCTCGACCTGTGGATGCCCTCGGGAGCGGTCAGCGAACAGGGCGAACGGGTCATCCATACGCCGCTCATCTGGAGCGACCGGCTGATTTTCAACACCATCATCCCCAGCGACGATGACTGCGAAGCCGGCGGCGATGGCTGGATGTACGAAATCGACCCCACCGACGGCAGCCGACTGGAATTCAGCGTCTTCGACCTCGACCATGATGGCAAGTTCGGCGACAAGAACGACCTCGCCAAGAACGGCAGCATCGTCAGCGGCATAAGAGTCGGCATGGGCAGCGGCATTGTGGCGCGTGGCGACACCAAGTACCACAGCAACAACAAAGGCAAGATGACCAGCATCAAAAACAACCAGCAGCCCCAAATCGGGCGCGGTTCCTGGCGTCAATTGCGCTAAGCCCTTGCGCGCGGCGGCCTGGACCCTTCAGGCCGCCGCCCGCGCGGCGCCCCCGTCAGAACCAGCATATTTCAGGAGTCACCACCATGAAACCGCGTCAAAAAGGCTTTACCCTGGTTGAGTTGATGATCGTTGTCGCCGTCCTCGCCGTCCTCGCCGCCATCGCCATCCCGCTCTATCAGGAATACATCCTCCGCGCCAAGCGCGGCGCCTGTCAGGCGGTGATGGTCGCGACCACCGGCACCCTCGAACGCCGCCACTCCGCCGCCAACAGCTACATGAAACCCACCATCACCGCCCCCAACGATCAGGCGCACCTTCCCGGCGATACCGCCGCCGACCGCCCCACCTGCCCGGAAAAAGGCCCGAAAAGCTATGATCTGACCATCAGTAACGTCACAGCTTCCACCTGGACCCTCACCGCAACGCCCTTCGGCGCGCAGGTCGCCGACAAATGCGGCGTCCTGGCGATAAACAACCTCGGTCAAAAATTCGCCGGCGGGCCGGGGGTCACGGCAGTAAACTTCACCAATCACGACCCCGGCACATGCTGGTGATCGGAGGACAGAGGACAGAGGACAGAGGACAGAGGACAGAGGACAGAGGACAGAGGACAGAAGGTTTGCGGCGCTACGCGCCGTTTGTAAAACGAACGAAGGCGAAGCCTTCGCTGATCGACTGTCCTCTGTCCTCTGTCCTCTGTCTTCTGTCTTCTGATCCCCTCCCCGGCGTAGCCAGGTAGAATCGCCCAGCTTGTACTTTGACGCTGGAATGAAATTCCGATGGCGACTTCTCTTTTGCTTCGTCTGAACAAGGCGCATTATCCAGTCACGGTGTTGGGGTATGGGCGGCGGATTGGCCTCTGGTTTCAGGGTTGTCGCATCCGCTGCAAGGGCTGCGTGTCGCAGGATACCTGGGAGGAAACTGCGGGCGCGTGGATGCGCGTGGCGGATGTGCTGGCCTGGTGTCGGCAGAAAGGGCAAGAAGGCGTGGATGGCGTAACCCTTTCCGGCGGCGAACCCTTTGATCAGCCACAGGCGTTGAATGCCTTGCTCGATGGCATCCAACGCTGGAAGCGGCGGGAAAACCGAAATCTGGACGTGTTCTGCTACAGCGGCTATCCCTTGAAAACCCTGCAAGCCCGACATGGCGCGTTGCTGAAAAAACTGGACGCGCTCGCGCCGGAACCCTATATTGAGGCGCTGCCGGAAGGCGGTCCCTGGCGCGGTTCCGCCAATCAGCCGCTACTGCCGCTCTCGCCGCTGGGCGAAGCGCGTTATGGCGATAAAAACAACGCCTCCCCGACGGATAAAAAAACCTTGCAGGTGAGCATGGAAGACGGACGCATCTGGATGATCGGCATTCCCGCGCGCGGCGACATGGCGGCGCTGGAAAACCTGTGCGCCCAACGCGGACTGCGGATGCAGGCCGTGTCGTGGCGCAGGTAGAGGACGCTCGCGTGAATGCCTATGTCCGCGTCTGTCCGGTTTGCGATACGGAAAATCCGGTCGAGCGCGCCGCCTGCCTGCGTTGCGCCAGCCTGTTGTCGGGCGTGGATTTTTCCCTCGCTTCGACGCCGAGTGAAGCGGTTGCGCCGGAACCCGCGCCGCCGCAACCGCCGGAAAATCCCCCCGACATTTTACCCGCGCGGATAGGCGCGCTGCCCGTTTCCGCGGCGGAGGCGCGTTGTCCCGATCCGGAATGCGGACAGCTGAATCCGTCGGGGAGCGCGCGTTGCCGGTATTGCAATACGCCGCTGCCGCCTGTCGCGCCAGTCTTCGCGTCGCCGCCTGCTGAAACGGCAACCGCGCCGGCATTCGAGCTTGCGCCGCCGGAACTGGTCGCCGCCATCCCCGCGTCCGGAAAACGGGCGCGTTCGCGCGTGACCCTGCCCGCCGCGCTGGCGGAGCGTTTTCGCGTCAACGATGAATTGCCCGCTGCGGACAGCGAAGCGGATTTGCTGATTGTGGAAGACCTTGATGGCGGCGAGTCGCGGGTCGTCAAAATTTATCGACGCGGCATTGCGCCGGACAAGGCGCTGTTGAAAAAGCTGGCGACAGCGGGAACGCATGTGGCGCGTATCGTGGAATACGGTGAGGAAGACGGCATCGTCTGGGTGATGATGGAATACTATCGCGCGGGCAATCTGCGCGCCCTGATGCAACGCGGCCCGATGGGCCGCGAGCAGCTGCTGGAACTCACGCGCGAACTGGCGGCGGGGCTGACGGAAGTCCATGCGGCGAACATCCTGCACCGCGACCTGAAGCCGGAAAATGTGTTGCTGCGTCGCCGCTCGCCGCTTGCTTTGGCGCTCACCGATTTCGACTTTGCGTCGATCTACGAGGGCGCGCGGCATTTCACCGACAACGTCCGCACGGTGAAATACGCCGCGCCTGAAGCCATGACCGGCGTGATCAGCGCCAAGGCCGACTGGTGGTCGCTGGGCATGATCCTGCTGGAAGCCGCCTCCGGTCGGCATCCGTTCGACGGACTGTCCGAGCAGGTGATCGACTATCATCTGATGACCCGTCCGATAGACATCAACGGCGTCGCGGATAAACATTTTGCCATGCTGTGTCGTGGCCTGTTGCTGCGCGATCCGGCGCGGCGCTTCGGCGCGGCGGAAGTGGCGCGCTGGCTGGCGGGCGATCTGAGCCTGACTGCGCCCAGGGAATCCGGCGCGGAAGTCGCGCATCCCTATACATTGGGCGAACACGCGGCGAAAAACGGCGAAGAACTGGCGCTGGCGCTGGCGGCCAACTGGCAGGAAGGCGCGCGCGATCTGGCGCGCGGGCTGATTCTGGACTGGTTGAAAGCGGAATTGCGCGACTTCGACCTGACCCGCAGTTTGAGCGACATCATGGCGCTGCGCGGCGAACACGATGAACGTCGGCTGCTGCGGTTTCTGCTGGTTGCCGCGCCCGGTATGCCGCCTGTCTGGCGAGGCGAACCCGCCGACCGGAACGCGCTTGTCCGAAAGGCGCGTCAGGCCATCGACGCCAAAGGCGAAGCGGTGGAAGCGGCGCGCGCCTGGCTGGAGAGCCTGTATGTCGAAGACGCATTGAGCCTTTTTGCCGCCACGGACGCCGACCTCGCCGCGTTGGGGCAACACTGGCGACAGCAACTCGACATCGCGCAACGCGCCTGGGACGCGGCGAAGGAAAAACATCGGCATTGGCGCTCCCGCGTTTCCCCCGAATCCGGCAAAAAAAGTTCCGATGTCAATTTCGACGCTGCCGTGTACGGCTGGAATGCCGGGATGCACTTTCCCAAACGCCCCACCTGGCACGGCCCGGTTTTGCTGGCGTTGTGCGATCCGGAATTTCTCGCCGCCGCGCGCGCGGATGTCGAACAGGCGGCGGCGCATTTTGCCGAATCCGCGCCCTGGTTCGCCAGCCTGGTCGAAAAATGGCGAACGCCCGCCGCTGACCGCGCGCCGGAAGAACAAAACGCCTTGCTGCTGGTCGCCTGGCGTTTGCGCGAATCGGTGCAGGAATCCGCCCAGGTCGAACACAAACGCCGTCAGAGCGCGCAGAAAAAACGGGAAAACAGCATCGACGCCTGGCGACAGGCATTCGCGCGTCTTGCGGCGACCTTCGATATGCTGGGCGGCGCGGACGACAAGGAAACGCGTCAGGAATGGCGTCTGGCGCTGGATGAACTGCACCGCTTGTCCGACCGTCTGGCGGCGATTCGCTATACGGAAGAAAGTTTCCTCCAGTTGAGCCGTCAGGTCGGCGGCATGGAACGTCTGTCCTTCAATCTGGAAAGCGCGCTGGACGCGCTGGATCTGCGCGAGGAACAGCTCCACATCCTCCTGCGACCGCCGCGTTCTCTCTGGGTGGGCGGCGGCGTTTTGCTGCTCGCCGCGCTCCTCAGCGTCACCCACGCCCTGCCTGCCGCCTTCGTCGGCATGATTGGCTTCCTCCTTCTCCACCGCCACCGCCGCGTCCGCGCCCGCCGCGATCTGTCCGTCCAAATCCAGCTTTTCCGCCGCGCCCTTCCTACCCTTGTGGGAGAGGGGTAAAGGGTTTTGGATGAGCCGGGAAGCGTTATCTGATCCGTTCCCTGCCTGCCGATGCGGCACGGCTGTTGTATGTCTCGCGGGCGTGCTGGGAGGTTGAGAATGGGCTGTATTGGTGTCTGGAGGTCACCTTTGGCGAGGATGCCAGTCCCATTCGATTGCGTAATGCGGCGCAGAACTTCTCTTTCCCGCGTCGCATCGCCCTGAATCTGTTTCGCGCAGATACCACGAAGAAGCTCAGTTTGCCCAAAAAACGCAAGGCCGCTGCATGAAATTCAGATTTCCTCGCTCAGGTTCTGGGAATGGACAAAATTTGATGCTCCGGCCCTGAGGCGCGATACCCCCGTTCATGCGCCTTGCGGCAAGTCTGCTATACTCGGCGCGTGTCGCGTAGCGGGTTTATGTCCGTTCCGGAAAACCCTTGCGTTCCTGCCTGTTTCTGAAATTTTTCGGAGTTCTTATGCGCGGGTTTTTCCTTTTACTGACGCTCCTGTTTTTGCAAACCGCCTGGGCGCAGACGCCGCAGGCGCAGGTGATGGAGGCGTGGGTGCGGGCAACCGTAGCCGGACAGCAGTCCACGGGCGCTTTCCTGACCTTGCAAAGCGCCGTGCCGCTCAAGCTGGTTGAGGTGCGCTCGCCGCTGGCGGCGGCGGCGGAAATTCACGAGATGCGGGTGGATGACGATGGCGTCATGCGGATGCGCGCCGTTTCCTGGCTCAATGTGCCCGCCGGAAAAGCGACGCAACTCAAACCCGGCGGCTATCACATCATGTTGCTGGAACTCAAGGCGCAGGCAAAAGCAGGGGAACGAACGACGTTGACGCTGGTGCTGGAAGACGCGGCGCGACAACGGCAGGAAATCGAGGTGATTGCGGAAATCCGCGCCCTGAACGCGCCACCGCGACACATGCCGCAACAATGAGACCGGTGAAGGACATGAAAAAACGGCTTCTCCTCGGCCTCCTGCTGCTCGCAGCCTGTGGCGCGCCGCAGGAGGCGGAAAAGTCTGCCGCCGCCGCGTCGCCTTTTCATGCCAAAGAAATAGAAGCGCGCTATGGCGAAGGCTTTGAGATGACGGATCATCTGGGTCAGACGCGCACGCTGGCGGATTGGCGCGGCAAGGTCGTGCTGGTCTTTTTTGGCTACACCCATTGTCCGGACGCCTGTCCCAGCGCCTTGTACCGTTTTTCGCAGGTTATGGAGATTCTGGGGCAAGAGGCCGCGCAGGTGCAGGTGTTGTTCATCACCCTGGATCCGGCGCGCGACACACCGGAAATGCTGCGCAACTATGCGCCTG
>JAIRZG010000031.1 GCA_031267345.1 Zoogloeaceae bacterium | reverse complement strand
CGCATCTGCCTCGCTATCTCCGCGTGACTCCTCCCTTCTTCCTTGCCCGCGACTATCCTTTTTCGCAGATCATTCGACAATGGCCTTGGCATCTCTCCTCCTGTATATCCCCTACATATCCCCTACATCATACACAATAATCAATTATTTGTTAATGTGATCTAAATGAACTGGGCGCCAGGCACAATGTTTTTGGCAAAAGCAGTCCGCGCAAATACGCGGCTGTTGGCGGGTGGGCAGATTCATCGAGCGATTGTCGCTTCTTCCGCTTGACGATCCCCTTGGGGTTGATTCCAGTTCCAGATCACCCGTGACGTTGTCGACTTCGCCTTGCCGTGCGACGTGCACGGTCTGCGGCGCATCTAAAACGTCACGCACGATCTGGAACTGGAATCAATGCCCCACTGAAGCCGCGCCCTTTTCGCCGGTGAGCGCGTAGTTTCTGAAGCGATCCAGCAAGCGTAGCTCGCACATCCCGCTGTAGGGTGGAAAAGCGAAGCGCCTTTCACCATTTTACCTATGCACCCGCACAACTGCCCAATGGTGGAAGGATAAAGCGCATTCCACCCTACGCGAGGTCGGCGTCAGCTCGCCCCGCCGCGCCGCCGCGCAGGGCGGTGAGCACGTATTCGGCGCTGTCCGGGTCGTTGCACAGGAGCAGCATGTCGCAGCCGGCGGCCTGGGCGGCGCGGGCACGGGCGAGGGCGTCGCCGACGACGCTGGCGGCCTGCATGGAGAGGTCGTCGCTGAAAACGAGGCCTTTGAAGCCGATGTCGCGGCGCAGGTAGTCGTGCCATTTGCGGGAAAAACAGGCGGTATGCTCGGCGTCCATGCAAGGATAAATCACGTGCGCGGGCATGACGGCATCCAATCGCAGGGCGCGGTAGGGGCGCAGGTCTTCCTGCAATTCGGCAAGCGTCCGCTCATCCACCGGCAGGGCAAGGTGCGAATCGGCGGCGACCCAGCCGTGACCGGGAAAATGTTTGCCGCAACAGCCCATGCCGCCTTGCCGCAAACCCGCAATCAACGCGCTCGCCAAGGTAATGACGACTTCCGGACGGCGGTGAAAGGCGCGGTCGCCAATTACCGTGGAATGACCGTAATCAAGATCGAGCACCGGCGTAAAGGAAAAATCCACGCCGCAGGCGCGCAATTCGGAGGCCAGCGTTCGACCTGCGGTTTGCGCCGCCGCCTTTGCCGCTTCCGGCGCGTGTTCCCATTGTTCGCCCAGATGCCGCATGGGCGGCAGCGCGGTGAAGCCGGAACGGAAACGCTGCACCCGTCCACCTTCCTGATCGACGGCGATGAGCAGCGGTGCGTGTCCGGCGGCATGGCGCAAGGCGCGGATTTCCGTGGTCAGCGCCGTCAATTGTTCGGGCGACTGATAGTTGCGGCTAAACAGGATCAGGCCGCCCACCAGCGGATGCGCGAGGCGTTCGCGCTCTCGCGCCGTGAGGCGCGTCCCCTGGATGTCGAGCATCAGAGAACCGCTGCGGGCGGCGGTCAGGGCGCGCGCCATGCGCTCTGTACGCCCGGTTCCACGATTTGTTCCAGCGTCACGAAAGCGATGGCGTAGCGGGCTTCGTCGCTGATGGAAAGGTGGGCGCGCAAGCCCAGCTCTTCCATTCGCGCCTGAAGTTCAGGCGAAAAAATGAAGCCGGGCTTGCCCAGCGCGTCGTGATCCACGCAGAGCGCAGTCAGCGTGGCGGGCGGACGCAACCCTGTGCCCAGCGCCTTGCCGAAGGCTTCCTTGGCCGCCCAGCGGCGGGCGAGAAAGCGTCCCCGCCGTTCTTCGCCGAGACGAAGAAAATCCTCCTGCTCGGCGGCGGCAAGAATTCTATCCATACCCATTTCACCATGCCGCGTGTAAAGCGTCTCCAGACGGGCGACAGCGGCAATATCCACACCAACGCCATAAATCATGCGACAACCTCCCGGGTGTTGTTCAACAAGGCTTTCATTTCCCGCACCGCCGCGCGCAGACCGATGAACACGGCACGGCTGATGAGGGCGTGACCGATATGCAGTTCGCGCACAGCGGGCAATCCGGCGACGGGTTGCGCGTTGTAATAATTGAGCGCGTGTCCGGCGTTGAAGCGCATTCCCTGTTGTACGATGGACGCGCCCGCCTGCCGCAGACGCTCCAGTTCGCGCCGCACGGCGGGGGCTTCGCGGTCGCGGCCTTCCGCATGAAAGGCGTGCGCGTAGGGGCCGGTGTGCAGTTCGCAGACCTGTGCGCCGATACGCGCGGCAGCTTCCACCTGCCGCAATTCGGCGTCGATAAAAACGCTGGCGACGATGCCCGCCGCCGTCAGTCGCGCCACGACTTCCTGTAGCCGCGCGGTTTGTCCGGCGACATCCAGACCGCCTTCCGTGGTGATTTCCTGTCGGCCTTCCGGCACCAGCATCGCCATCTGCGGGCGGACGCGGCAGGCAATGTCCACCATTTCATCAGTAGCCGCCATCTCCAGATTGAGCTTCACCTGGGTGGTTTCCTTCAGACGGCGCACATCTTCGTCGCGGATATGTCGCCGATCTTCGCGCAAATGCACGGTAATGCCCGCCGCGCCGCCCAGATGCGCCTCCACCGCCGCCCATACGGGGTCCGGCTCCCAGGTGGCGCGCGCCTGACGCAAGGTGGCGACGTGGTCGATATTGACGCCCAATTCAATCATGTGTGCCGCTTTCCTTGTGCTTTTGGCTGAAGGCATGAATGCTACCCGTTTGACGATAACCCTTCCAGTCCTTGTTACCGCGAATTTCGCCTTGTCCGCGCGTTTTTACCTGCGTTCGCCGCATATTCACCCTAAAATGGCGGCTTCATCCAGACATCCGGACAGGCGGCGCGGCATGGCGAACAGGCGCTTTCATCTTCTCATCATCGACCCGCAAAATGATTTTTGCGATTTGCCGGAAGACTTGCGGCGCGGCAATATGCCCGCCCTGCCGGTATCCGGCGCTCATGCCGACATGCTGCGGCTGGCGGCATTGATCGAACAGGGCGGCGCGGGCATCGCGGAAATCAGCGTGACGTTCGATTCACATCAGCGGTTGGACATCGCGCATCCAGGGTTCTGGCGGCAGGACGATGGCAGTCCGCCCGCGCCCTTCACGCTAATTCGCGCCGCAGACGTAAAAGCGGGCAAATTCCGACCGCGCCGCGCGGACGCCTTGTCACGCGTCATGGCCTACCTCGAGGCGCTGGAAGCCGCCCGGCGTTATACGCATATGGTTTGGCCGGTGCATTGCGAACTCGGCTCCTGGGGACACAACGCCCATGCGGCGGTGCGGCGCGCTTACAACCAGTGGGAAGAAGCCAGCGGCAACAGCGCGCGCCGGATACTTAAGGGGCAAAATCCCTGGACGGAGCAGTACAGCGCCATCCGCGCCGAGGCGCCGGACGCGGCTGCGCCCGATACCGGGACGAACACGGCCCTGCTCGCCCGACTGGGAAACGCCGATGAAATTCTGGTGGCGGGTGAGGCGGGTAGCCACTGCGTAAAAGCGACGGTTGAGGACATCGCCGCCGCGCTGCCCGCGGAGCGCCTCACTTTGCTTGTCGACTGCATGAGTCCCGTCGCCGGTTTTGCCGACGCGCAGCAAGGATTCTTCGACGACATGAACCGGTGCGGCGCGCGTATCGCGACCAGCGCGGACATACTGCCGGAATTGCGCGCCAACGCGGGAGAAGACGCATGAACGAACCCGTCGTGCAAAGCCTGCTCGAAACCGATCTCTACAAGTTCACCATGTGGCAGGCGCTGCTGCACAGCGTCCCCGGCATTCAGGCGGAATACGCTTTCGTCTGCCGCAATGCGCCCGTCTTCCCGCTCGCGGAATTGAAGGCGGAAGTGGAAGCGGAACTCGACCGCCTCTGCGGTCTCGCCTTCTCTCCCGAAGAACTCGACTACCTGCGCAGCCTGCGTTTCATCAAGAGCGATTTCATCGACTTCCTCTCGGTGTTCCGCTTCCAGCGCCGCTTCGTCAGCGTAAAAGCGGCGGGCGACCAGCTCGAAGTCGTGGCGAAGGGGCCAATCGTGCATGTGATGGGCTTCGAGATTTTCGTGCTCTATATCGTGAACGAACTGTATTTCCGCCGTCTCGGTGACGTTCAGGCGACGCTCGCCGCCGCGCGCCGCCGTCTGGACGAGAAAATCGCCCTCGTCGCCCACGACGCGGAACTGGTGGGCAAGACAAAGTTCTCCGCGTTCGTCTTCAGCGATTTCGGCGTCCGGCGGCGCTATTCCGGCGCGTGGCACGAAGAAGCGTTGCGCACGCTCAACGCCTGTCTGCCCAACAATTTCAGCGGCACCTCCGACGTTTATCTCGCGAAGAAACTCGGCGTCACTCCCATCGGCACCATGGCGCACGAATATCTGCAAGCCTATCAGGCCATGGGCGTTCGCCTGCGCGATTTCCAGAAAGCGGCGCTCGAAGGCTGGGTGCAGGAATATCGCGGCGACCTCGGCATCGCTCTGACCGATGTGATCGGCATGGACGCCTTCCTGCGCGATTTCGACCTCTATTTCGCCAAGCTCTTCGACGGCCTGCGCCACGACTCCGGCGATCCGGTGATCTGGGGTGAAAAAGCCATTGCCCACTACCAGCAACTGCGCATCAACCCGCGCGCCAAACAGCTCATCTTCTCCGACGGGCTGGACATACCGCGCGCCATCGCCCTCTACCGCCACTTCAAGGGACGCATCCGCACCGCCTACGGCATCGGCTCCAACCTTACCAACGACACGCCGCACAAGGCGCTCAACATCGTGATGAAACTCATCGCCTGCAACGGCCAGCCAGTGGCGAAACTCTCGGATTCGCCGGGAAAAACGATGTGCGACGACGAGACCTTCCTGCGCTACTTGCGACAGGTGTTTGGACATCCGGCGGCGTAAAAGGCAAACCCGCATGAAAATTCCCTTCACCAAAACCATTGCTTCAGCGAAAAACGTGCTGATCGCCGGAGCGGGCGGCGGCTTTGACATTGCCAGCGGCATTCCGCTGTATGTGTGGCTGCGCGGCCTCCGCAAGCAGGTGACGCTTGCTAATCTGTCCTTTACGGCGCTGGACATAACCGACAGCGAAGAAATTTGTCGCGGCGCGTATCGGGTGACGGACAGTCCTTGTGAAGTGGATTATTTTCCGGAAAAACGCGTTCTGGAATGGTTGCGCCTCCGCTGGGAAACACCTGCGATGTACGCTTTTTCCAATGGAATGGGGGTTATTCCCTTGCGTCAGGCTTACGCCGAAATCATCAAACGGCATACGATCGATACCCTGATCCTGGTAGATGGCGGCACGGACAGTCTCATGTTCGGCGATGAAGTCGCGGTGGGTTCCATCGTCGAAGACGCTTGCTCCATTGTCGCCGCGTCCGGCCTACTCGTGAAAAACAGCGTTTTGGCCGCTATTGGTTTTGGCGTGGAACACAACCTCAATCACCACGCCTGTCTGGAAAACATGGCGACGCTTATCCGGAAAGGATATTATCTCGGCGCGTTTTCGTTAACTGACGATATGCCGGAAGGTGAGGCCTACCTTGAACTGGCGGATTACCTGAACGAGACCATCTCCTTCCATCCCAGTATCGTCATCAATGCCATCGTCAGCGCGATGCAGGGAAAATTCGGCGATTATCACGCGACGCAACGCACACGCAACAGCGACCAGTTTGTCAATCCGTTCATGAGTCTGTACTGGTTTTTCAAATTGAACGGCGTTGCCGCGCAAATCCATTTTGCGCCGGAAATCGGAAAGACGGAGACCATGCGCGACGTGATTGAAAAATTCAAACAATATCGCGCGACTGCGCCACGCCGTAACGCGCAGCAAATACCATTGAAATGAAGATGGATCGACCACGATGACAAACAATACATCGTTTCGTCGCAGGCAAAATCCCGCGATTGTCATTCACGCCGTGCGTGACAGCGGCGCTTTATCTCTTTATTCCCATCAAAAATGGCGATAAAAACATTCCAATACGCGCCTCAAACGCAACTTGTAAAACTTGGCGAGGACACCCCATGCCCCCCTTAAAACTTTCCCTTGCCCAATTGAACTTCACCATCGGCGACATGGCGGGCAACATTGCGTTGATGACTGCCGCCGCCCGCCAGTCTGCTCTTGATGGCGCGCAGTTGGTGGTTTTTTCGGAGCTTGCGCTTACCGGCTATCCGCCCGGCGATTTGCTCGACGAGCCGGATTTTCGCGCGCGCGCGGCGTCCGCCCTGTTCGACCTTTGCGCCGCGAGCCGCGCAACGCCCGATCTCTACTGGGTTGTCGGCGCGCCCACTAAACGGCGGGAGGCGGGCAAGGCGTTGGCGAACAGTCTGCTGGTCCTGCGTGATGGCGAGATCGCGCTGTCTTATGCCAAACAACTTTTACCGACTTACAACGTGTTCGACGAACGGCGCCATTTCGAGCCAGGCGCGGAAGTTGCCGCCATGCTGGAGATGCACGGCGTCCGTGTCGGTTTCCTCATTTGCGAGGACGCCTGGAATGACGCAGGCCGCGATTATCCGGTCAATCCCCTGGAACGATTGGCGGAGGAAAGGCCGGATCTGGTGATTACGATCAACGCCAGTCCTTCCAACATCGGCAAGCGCGAGGAACGTCAGGCGTATTTTGCCGCCGCCAGCCGCCGTCACCGCTTCGCCATGATCTATGTCAATCAGATTGGCGGGCACGATCAACTGGTCTTCGATGGCGCGTCCTTCGCGGTCACGCCGGAGGCGGGCGTCGTCTTTGAGGCGGCGCGTTTTGCCGAGGCCATGGATACCTTGCAACTGCGCAACGGCGAATTTGCGGACGGCGCGGGACAGACGCTTGCGCGTGTGCCCGCCGCCGGTCTTTCGGTGATGGAATTCTATCGTCGCCAGATTGTGCTGGGGCTTGCCGATTACGCCCGTCGCTGCGGCTTCAAAAAGGCGCTGGCAGGGTCTTCCGGCGGCATCGACAGCGCGCTGACGCTGGCGCTTGCCGCCGAAGCGTTGGGAGCGGAAAACGTTGTCGCCGTGACGCTGCCTTCGCGGTTTTCCAGCGCGGGCAGCGTTGATGATTCCGTTGTCCTGTGCAGAAATCTCGGCGTCCGGCTGTATGAGCATCCCATCCGCGAACTGGTCGCCGTCTATGAACAGGGGTTTAACGCCGCGTTTGGCGAGCCGCTCGCGGGTCTGGCGCTGGAAAACCTGCAAGCCCGCGCGCGCGGCACAGTGCTGATGGAATATTCCAACCAGTTTGGCGCGTTGCTGCTGACCACCGGCAACAAGAGCGAAATTTCCGTTGGTTACTGCACCCTCTACGGCGACACCAACGGCGGCTTGGGGCTGATTGGCGATCTCTACAAGACGGAAGTGTTCGCCCTTGCCCGCCACCTCAACGAAGCCGCCGGACGCGAGATTATCCCCAATGCCATCATCGACAAACCGCCCTCCGCCGAACTCGCCCCCGACCAGAAGGACACTGACAGCCTGCCGCCCTACCCGGTGCTCGACACCATCCTGAAAATCCTGATCGAAGGCGACCGCCTGAGCCGCGAAGAACGCGAGCAGACGCAGGCGGATTACGCCCGCCTTGCCGCGACAGAAGCAGGCGCGACGCTGATCGCTCGCATCCGTCGCCTGATCTGGAAAAACGAATACAAACGCCGCCAGTCCCCCCCCATCCTGCGCCTGCGTCCCCGCGCCTTCGGTAGCGGACGCCGGATGCCGATTGCGGCGAAATACGCTTAAACTGCCCGCACCCCCGTCGCCTTTGTCGCCTCTCGCTCCTGTCACCAAGGCAATCGCATGAATATGTTGGTCATGGTGAAACAGGAACGGCGCTCGTTTTTCCTTTCTCTTCAGAAACTTGGGGCATTTTCTCCTTCCCCTGCAAGGGGAAGGTCGGGGCACCCACGCGCTTCTCCCTTCCTTGATGGTGCGGTTCATTCTTTCAACCTGCCCATTCGTCCAGAGGTGTTTGACCTTGGTCAGCCTGTGCTCAATGGAGAATTGTCGGCAAACACGGTCAAGGATATGTTCCATGGCATATTTGACCTGTTTGCGATGGGTGAACTGGATGCCGCTGTCCGTCAGGATGACACGGATGCCATAAGGCAGCGCCTCCTTGAGATGACGCAGGAAATGTCAGACGGGCAAGCGGAAGGCGACGCGCTCGGCCTCTCCGACGAGGAGTTGGCATTCTACGATGCGCTTACCCGCCCAGAAGCCGTCAAGGACTTTTATCAGAACGAGGAACTCGTGGCGATGACGCACGAACTCGCCGATATGCTCCGCAAGAACCGCACCATCGACTGGCAGAAGAAAAAGTCCGCCCGCGCCAGTATGCGCCGCATGGTCAAGAAGCTGCTGAGAAAGCACAAGTCCCCGCCGGAGGGCATGGAAGACGCAATCGCCACCGTCATCGGACAGTGCGAGATGTGGACGGATAATTGACACGGCAGTTTCTCTGCGGCAACCAGATGAACGAACCGCCTTGCCTTTTGGCTAGGGCAACCGTGCGACAGGCATTCTGGATTGGATGAGCGTGGTTTTCCAGGCGAGGTAGGCGGTTTTGCGGTGGGTGTCGTAGTAGCGGGGATTGGGCGTCATGGCGGCGAGGCGGGCGGCCTGCCAGGGGGAAAGTCTGGCGGCGCTGGTCTGGTAGTAATGGCGGGCGGCGGCTTCCGCGCCGAACACGCCGTTGCCCCATTCGATTACATTGAGATAAACCTCGAAAATGCGTTGCTTGTCCCACAGGGTTTCGATCATCAGGGTGATCAGGGCTTCCTGACCCTTGCGGCTCAGGGAACGCCGCGGACTTAAAAAAAGGTTTTTCGCCAGTTGTTGCGTGAGGGTGGAGCCGCCCGCGACGAGGCGCCCCTTTTTCCGGTTTTTTTCGATGGCGACTTGGATGCCAACCCAGTCAAAGCCTTCATGCTCGACAAAACGGGCGTCTTCGGCGGCGATGACAGCGCGTTTCAGATTGCCGGAAATCCGCGCGTAATCCACCCATTGATAGCGCAAGGTCGCCTTGGGGTCTTGCTGGCGCAATTCCATAAGGCGTATGCGCATGAAATGGGTCTCCAGCGGCGGCGTCCATTTCCACCAGAGTATCCAGCCGAAAAACCAGAGCTGGACGAGCAGGAAAACGCCAATGACCAGGCAAACGCCCCGTTTCACCCACAACGTCATCCACAAGAAGGCGCGCAACAGAAAACCACGCGGCGCGGCAGGCGTTTTTTTCATACGCCGCGCAATTGTTGCAGGAGCGCCGCGCGCACGACGGCCTGTGGACGCCTGCCGCGCCAGACAAAAAAGGATTCGGCGGCCTGTTCCACCAGCATTCCCAGACCATCGGCACACTGCGCCGCGCCGCCCGTCCGTGCCTGGGCGAGAAAAGGCGTTTCCTCTTTGCCGTACATCAGATCGCAGGCAAGGCTGTTCGCCGCGAAAATTCCGGCGGGCAGCGACAACGTCGCGCCAGCGAGACTGGCGGAAGTGGCGTTGATGACGAGATCGAAGGGCGTCGCTCCGGCAAGATCGGCAAAGCCCATGCCGCAAGGGAGAACAGCGGAATCGGGAACGCGCCCTGCAAAAGCCGCCGCCAGCGCCTTGGCCTTGTCGACGCCGCGATTGGCGATAACGAGCGCGGCGGGACGCAGCGCCAGCAGCGACCCGATAACGCCGCGCGCCGCGCCGCCCGCGCCGATGAGCAATACGCGCCTGTCGGCGACGGAGAACGCAAGGTTTTCCGTAATGTCGCGCGTGAGTCCCGCGCCATCGGTGTTGTCGCCGAAAATGCGCCCGTCCTGGAAACTCAGGGTATTGACCGCGCCCGCCGCACGGGCGCGGGAGGTGAGTTCATCCGCCAGACGAAACGCCTCTTCCTTGAAAGGCACGGTGACATTCGCGCCTTTGCCGCCTTCCAGGATGAACTGGCGCACGGCCTCTGCGAAGCCGTCCAGCGGCGCGGGACGGGCTTCGTAATACAGATTTTCCCCACATGCCCGCGCAAACGCCGCATGAATCTGCGGACTTTTGGAGTGGGCGACCGGGTTGCCGAAGACCGCGTAGCGATCAGAAGACAGAGGACGGAGGACAGAGGACAGTTCAGTTGGCGGGCGCTCTGCGCCCGCGTTTTGACGGTCTTCCGTCTTCTGTCTTCTGTTCCTTGATCCTCCGGAAGGTTTTGCCACCTTGCGCGACGCGTTGGCGGCGGTAATTGTTCTGTCATCTGTCATTTGTCCTCCGTCTTCTGATCCCATGCCGTTGCGGCAACGTCCCCAACCGCCGCAGCGGACGCGAAAAACTGCGACGCCTACCCGTCCCGGCACATTATCGGCTTCTGCCGCGCAGGCTGCTAGCGGGTTTCAATGTTGTCGCCTCTGGTGAAGGTCCAGGTGCGAGTGATCACCAGTTGGTCGGTGTCAAGGGCGATGGCGGGGGGGAAGGCGGCGTAGGGACTGGCGTCGCGGACGATGCGTTCTGCGGCGTCGTTGAGGATTTTGTGCGGCGAAGGGTGGTCGATGTTGATGTCCAGAATCTTGCCGTTCTTGTCCAGGGTAACGGTGAGCACCAATGCGCCGTAGAGTTTGCCGCGCGCCGCTTCCGGATAGTTGAGCGCGCCCCAGCGCTCCACTTTTTGCCGCCAGTCTTCGATGTATTGGGCAAAGCGGTATTCCTGGGTGCGCGCGCCGATAAAGGCTTTACGCGGACGCTTGTTGTAGGCGTCGGTGTTTCGGGCGATTTCGCCTTCCAGACGCGCCATGGCGCGGGCGGATTCGAGCAGGTCTTGTCCGGCGGCGGGCGGGGCGGACTGCGGATCCAGCGCTTCCTTTTCCTGCCAACGGGTTTCGAGGCTGCTGGCGCTGGCGGTGAGTTCGCGTCTTTGCGCTTCCAGCGCGTCCACCCGCCGCTGCATCTGTTCGAGTCGATCCCCCGTTTGCGTCTGCCGATTGGGCGGCAGCGGCGTGGTGACGCGCCGATCTTCGTCAGTATTGCCGCCGCCTTCCAGATTCGTCTGCGCCAACGCCTGCGCCTCCTTGGCATTGGGCGCATTGGCGCTCTTGCTGTTGACCAGAATGACCTCCAGGCCGCGATCCCGCACCTGTTTTTTGGGGTCGCCCGCTGGAAAAAAGTAACTCTGCCCAATAGGAAGCGCGTGGGCAAAAAAAGACAACGCAAACGCCAGGCCCAGAGAATGCGCCTGAATGAGCCGGGAAAGGCGGGCGGTCAGCGGCATGGTTCAGACGGGCGCGGGTTCGGCGACAACGGGCAACAGCGGCGCGACATCATTTTCCGGCGTCGCCGCTTCCGGCATCAACGCCTCGTCTTCCTCCTCCGCTGCCAGCGTTTGCACATCCAGCGCCTCCAGTACATGACAGTGCGCTTCCAGCGCGAGAAAATCCAGATGGTCGATGGCGACTTTCAGGCGTTGACCGGAAGGAAAGTGGAGCGCGCCGGACGGACGCGTGAACAGGGGCAAGGTCTCGAAACGCGCCAGTTCGTCGCGGCGCACAATGACCACGGCGACCGTGATCGCTTCCTGCGCCAGATAGCGCAGACACCAGTAGCGTTCCATGCGGCGCTGGAATTCGGCGTAGGCGGCGTAGGTGAGTTCAAAGTCGCGCAGGGCGGCGAAAAATTCGGCGGAACGCGGCGCGAAGGGCGGCGGCGTTTCCCGCAAGGCGGCGATCAGTTGCCATTGATTCACCAGATCGCAATAACGGCGCAGGGGCGAGGTCATCCAGGCGTATTGCGGCACGCCCAGTCCTTCATGCGCCTGTGGCGCGGTCGTCATGCGCGCCTTGCCGCCGGTTTGCGCACGGTAGAGGCAGGCGATTTTGCGTTCGGCAAGCAGCCCGCCCCAAGTGGCGTTGGCGATGATCATCAGTTCCGCCACCAGCTTGTCCAGCGGACTGCCGCGTTTGCGCGCGCGGATGTGGATGCGGCAGCTTTCCGGATCGGACAGGTCGCCCGCAACCTCAAAATTGTAGTCGTTGACGCCCTGCGTAGCGGAAGGCTTGCCACGCCGCGCTTCCGCCGCGTTGGCGAAACGCCAGAGAAACACGAGTTCGTCGCGGAAAGGTTCGTCCGGCAGCACGCCGCGCACACTGCTTTCATTGAACCAAGGCTCGATTTCGTGGTGGCGCAGGTTGGCGGCGATGCGCACCCGTTCGATGCGGGATTCATGCGCGACGACATTCAGCGCCGCGTCGACGCGCAGGTAGAGCGACACCGCCGGACAATCGCGCCCCGCCGCCAACGTACAGGCTTCAACCACCGCCTCCGGCAGCATGGTGATTTTCCGCCCCGGCATATAGACGGTGGAAAGACGGGCGCGGGCAATGGCGGCGAGCGCGTCGCCATGAACCAGCGCCAGACCCGGCGCGGCGATGTGAATGCCGACGCGCCAGTCGCCATCCGGCAAGGCGACCAGCGAAAAGGCGTCATCGACTTCGGTGGTGCTGGCGTCGTCAATGGAAAAAGCGCGCACACCCGCGTCCGGCAGATCGTCGGGTGGAACGGGCGGATCGAAGGGCGGAAACCCCGCGCCTTTGGGAAACTGATCGAGCAGAAAACGTTGCAGATGCACGTCATGCGCCGATTTCAGCGCGCCGGTTTTCAGCAGCAATTCGGGCAGCGAGCAGGAAAGCGCGTTGGCGGCGGCTTCAAACGCCTTGATTTCCGGGCGGTTGCGGTCGGGTCTGGCGAGCAGGTGGGCGGCGTGGGGCGCGAGTTCAGCGGGCAGGCGCCCGCCTGTCAGAGCTTGTACCCAGCCTTCAATGGCGAGCGCTTGTTGACGCTTTTTTTCAATACCGGCCAGAGCGGCGCGGAGAGTGTCGGCAGGGACTTTACGAAAATGCCCCTTGCCTTTGCGCTGGAAGTAAACAGGCGCGCCATGAAGGGCGAGCAGCAACGATGCCGCTTCGGGCGCGGCAGGCTTGTGACCGTAATAGTCCTCGGCCAGATCAAGAAAAGCAAATTCGCCTTCACCGGCAATCTCCCAAAGAAACGCGACATCAATATCGGCGGCCAGTGGTTCGGCCTCTTTCAGAATCTGCCCCGGCGCGGGACTTTGAAAACGCAACAATATCTGTGCGGCCTTGATTTTGCTGCGTTTTCCGCCCGGCAATTCCACTTGCAAGCTGGCTTCATTATCCGCAAGGATGCTGCCTGCCCGGAAACCGCCGCCTTCTTCAAAAAGTGCATTTTCGTTCATCGGGGCATTATAAACCAGCGAATTCAAGGATTTGCGGGATGAACTCCGGAAAACGGGTAAAACGGTGATCCCCACCCGCGCAAACCCGCTGTTGAGCGCCCGCATAGTGCGCTTCCGCCAGATGGTAATCCAGCACTTCGTCGCCGGTTTCCAGCAGCAGCAAATAGCGTTCCGGCGTGGGCGTTTCCACGGCAAAGTCGCGTAACCGGTCGAGATGCGCGGCTTCCACAGACAGGGTTTCGCCAGTGTATAAATTATGCTGCGCGCCCAGATAACGCCCCAGCGTCAAATGCGCCGCCACTGCCGGATTGATCAGCACGGCCTTGAGATCGTGGCGTTCCGCCAGCCAACTGGCGTAATAGCCGCCGAGCGACGAACCTGCCAGCGTCAGCGTCACGCCTGCCTTGACGTGGGCGGCGACACGGGCTTCCAGCGTCGCCATTGCCGCGTCCGGCGGCCAGGGAATTTCTGGCGTATCCAGCCTGTCCGCCCGCCCGCGCGCCGCCAGCGCGTCGCGCAAGGCGATCGCTTTCCAGGATTGTGGCGAGGAAGCGAAGCCGTGCAGGTAGAGGATTTGCTTCAGTCCGCCGTCCATTGCACCCATCCCGTTCCGGCGGTCAGCAGCACCACGCCGCCGAAGACGATGCGATACCAGGCGAAGCTGTTGAAGGTGTGGCGGGAGACAAAATAAATCAGCCCCTTGACCGCCAACAACCCGAAAATGAAGGAAGCGACAAAACCGACCGTGAACACGGGCAAATCGTCCGCGCGCAGCAAATTCCAGCTTTTCGCCACATCGTAGAGGGTCGCCGCGAACATGGTGGGGATCGCCAGGAAAAAGGAAAACTCCGTCGCCGTTTGACGCGACAATCCAAACATCATCCCGCCCATGATGGTCGCGCCGGAACGCGACACCCCCGGCCACATGGCGATACATTGGGCGAAACCCACCTTCAGCGCATCCGGCCAGCGCATGTCGTCCGTGCTCGTGACCCGAATCGCTTCCGGTCGGTTTGCGGCGCGCCGCTCGATATGGAGCATCAACACGCCGCCGCCGATGAGCGCGCAAGCGACGGAAATCGGATTGAAGAGATAGCCCTTGATGAACCCGTGCAGCAACACGCCCAACACGGCGGCGGGCAAAAAGGCCACGCCCAGCAGCAGCCAGAAACGTTGCTGCGCCGGATCATGCCGCCAGCCGCGCAAAGCCAGCGCGACGCGCGCGCGAAAATGCCAGCACACCGCCAGAATCGCCCCCAGTTGAATGACAATCTCAAACACCTTGCTCTGCGCGTTCGTATAGTCCAGCAGACTTCCGGCAATGATCAGATGTCCGGTGGAAGACACCGGCAAAAACTCGGTCAGCCCTTCGATAATGCCAAGCATCAGGGCCTTGAACAGCAACAGAACTTCCATGGGAAAAGCGGCAAAGAGAAAAAACGAAGGGTAGCAGGAATCCGCTCCCTGCGGACGGCGACGCGCGTCTGCGGCAGGGCAATCGCATGAATGCCGCCATCGTACACGCTGACATTTTTTCGTTTACGCACAAAGACTTACACAGGGGGCTGTTCACAGCCTTTTGTTTTATGTAGTTTTCTGTCTTTTTG
>JAIRZG010000070.1 GCA_031267345.1 Zoogloeaceae bacterium | reverse complement strand
TGGATTTTTCCGGCCTGAACGACATCAAGGACGAAGATGTGACCGCGCGGTTGGCCGATGGCCATGTGCATCTGTTGAGCCAGGCGTTCGTGACCGCAGTGGTGCAGGTCGGCGATGGCGGCGCCAAGGTGACGATCATGGCGAACACCTCGGAGCAAATCGGCTGAAAACAACGAAAAACCCGTGTGGTCGGGGAGGGTTTTTCGTTGGGTTCAACCCGCAAGAATTCCCGGCCAAAATGCAGGGGCGACCTTTCACTCCCTCTCCCCTTGTGGGAGAGGGCCGGGGAGAGGGGTAAGGTTTTGTCGCCCACAACGGGCGAACGCAGTTCGCCTCTACACAAAAGGACGATCAAATCATGAAACTCCTCCTGAAACATCCGCTGACCGTCGGCAAGGCGACCATCGAGGCATTGACTTTCCGCGACCACACGACGGCGGCGGATTATCTGGCCTTTGACGTCAAGGGCGGCGTGGCGCAAAACATCGCGCTGATCGCCAATCTTTCCGGCACGGACGAAAGCCTGATCCGGCAATTGCATGGTCAGGATTATCGCGCCGCCACGCGCGTCGTCGACCAGTTGATGCTGGCGGATGACGCCCTGATTGAGGCGGACAGCCCGGAAAAAAAGCCCTGCGCGTCCTGATGGCCGTCGGCCTGGTTGCGCGTGAACTGCATCAACCGTTGCCGGTAGCCAAGGCGCTACCGCTCACCGAACTTTTTCTGTGGGCAAAAATGGCGGCAAGCATGAGCGGACGCAAGTTTTGATTGCGCCGTGAGGGGCGTAGGGACGTGTAGGGGCGAGCGGCGCTCGCCCGCGGGCGACCAACGGTCGCCCCTACAAGCACCGGGGTTTCTACCGGAGTTGGTTTTGGATGGGGAAGCGTTTCCCAGCCTGTTTTTCCGCGCGCGGGAGGCGATGATGCGGCAACGAGAATCCACTGGACGACCACGATGACAAAATTACCCGATAAACGACTCGCCTGGCCGATTTGCTGGGAGGGCGTGACGCTGATCGCCCAGTCTGAAGGCTGTCGTCTCACCGCCTACACGGATATCGCGGGGGTATGGACGCTGGGCTGGGGCGAAACGCTCAATATCGCCGAAGGCATGGCCTGGACGCAGACAGAAGCGGACGCGCGGCTTTGCGAACGCCTGACGGAATTCGATGATGGCGTGGCGGCGCTGCTGACCGTTCGCGCGAGCGACTACGAACGGGCGGCGCTGGTCAGTCTGGCCTACAACATCGGACTGAAAGGCTTCAGGAAATCTTCAGTGTTGCGCCTGCACAATCAGGGTCGCCGCGCCGACTGCGCGCAGGCCTTCCACCTCTGGAACAAGGCGGGCGGCAAGGTCATCAAGGGTCTGGTGTCGCGCCGCGCCCGCGAAGCGGCGCTGTACTTGCGGCAAACGGCGTCAGAAGCCGGGGATTCGCTCGCCGAAAGAAGCGTCGGCGCGGGATGCAGCCCGGACGCCGACCCGCCGAAACCCCTGACCGCATCGAGAACAATCCAGTCCGGCGCGGCTTCGGTGGTGACCGGGTCTCTGGCGCTGGCGTCGCAATACAGCCCGCAGGTCGGGCAGATCGCCCGTAGCCTCTCCCTCAATCCCGTGGTCGTGGTCGCCCTGGTCGCCATCCTCGCGGGCGCGGTGGTCATCTGGCGGCGCTGCCAGCAGCGCAAAGGGGGGACGGCATGAATCAGAAGGCGCGTCGCAAAGCAGGGGCGAGCGTTCCCTCCCTCCCCTTCAAGAGGAAGAGAGACGCCGCAAGAATCTTCGGCCAGGAGGAGAACGATGACTGACGTGACAACCAATCCGCTGGTTTCCGGCCTTCACGCGCGCATCATGCAAAAGGAACTGGCGGCGGCAACGAACGAAGCCGGATTGAAGGCCGTCGCGGGCAAACATACCCGGTTTTTGTTGAGCAAAGACTTGTCCGCCCTGCGTGAAGCCTACGCCACCGCCCTGAAGCGGGTGCGGAAAGGAATGCCGCATGTTTGACAAAATCCTCACATTTTTTGGCGCGGGCAAAGTCGCCCTGGTTTGCACGCTGGCGCTGGCGGTCTGGTGGTTTTGCGTCGGCTGGACGGTGAACGGCTGGCGTTATGAAGCGCTTTTGAACGCCCAACAAACGGGCTATGAAACGGCATTGAAGGACGCTCAAAAAGCCGCTGTGGACGCGCTCGAATCCGCCCGCAAGGTCGAAGCTGCGGGCGAAACCCTGGCGCAGCAACAGTTGGCGCTGGAAGCCAGTAACCAACAACTCGCAAAGGAGCGTGACCATGCGCTACGTCAAATCACTACTGGTCGCGCCTGTCTGGATGGCGGCGTTGTCCGCCTGCTCAACGATAGAAGCGCCAGTCACGGCAACGGCCTGTCCGCGCCCGCCGCTGGCCTTGCTGGCGCCTTTGCCGCCGCTGCCTACGATTCCGGCGAGCCTGAAGCTGGATTCGCAGCTACGGATACCGACGTGGCGCTCTGGGCAGGCAACGCCATCGAGCGATACGACCTCTGTCGCGGGCGCGTCGACGCCCTGAGAAACTTTTTTGAACAACAGGAACCCCGAAAATGACAGACCTTGACCGCCGCGACAATTCACAAGTCATGCACAGCCTGGGCGAACTGACCGGCGCGGTGCAAGCCATGCACCAGGGGCTGACTGCCCGCATTGAAGACATCAAGTCGGACATCCGGCGTCTGGAAGAATCGCAGAGCCAGCGCATGGACAAAATCGAGAACACGCTCGACCATCGCATCGACGGCCTGCAAAGCACGGTCATGCGCCACATCGAGGGCTTGGGCGAACGGGTCACGAATCTTGAAGCCGAAGACAAACGCCTGATCGAAAAAACCGCCCGCCTCTCCGCCGTTGGCGGCGGCGTCGGCGGCGCGCTGGCGGCCGCAACCGTTGAACTCCTCAAACGGCTTTGAGGATTTCAGAAGACAGAGAACGGATGACAGAGGACAGACCATTATGAGCTACGCAAAAACCATCCAGCCCGTGGCGCGCGAGGATTTTATCAACGCTACGGAGCAGCGCGACGGAAACCTTTCTGTCCTCTGTCTTCTGTCACCTGTCCTCTGAACATGGCGCACAATCAAGACACCCGCGACGCGGCGCGCCGCCTCTATATCGAGGGGCTGCCGCTCTCCGGCGCCGCCCTGCGTTCCGGCGTCGCCTACGACACTGCGCGCGACTGGAAAAGCAAGGCAAAAGCAAAAGGTGACGATTGGGACACCGCCCGCGCCGCGTACCGCATCAGCGAACAGGGCGTCGATGATTTGAATCAGCAACTGGTCGAAGACTTCGCCCGTCAGGTAATCACCACCACGCGCGAACTGGAAGCCGCGCAAATCGCCGCCGCCGATAAGGCGCAACTGCTGGCGCAACTGGCTGACGCCTACGCCAAATTCAGCAAGGCCTTCACGCGGGTAAATCCCGCTTATTCCGGCCTTTCCGTGGCGCTGGATACCCTGAAAACGCTGGCGGATTACCTTTCCGCGCACGACAAGGCCGCTTTAAAGGCGCTGCAACCGCACCTGGAGGAAGTGGGCGCGATTCTGGGCAAACGCTATGGTTGATCAGAGAACAGGCGCAGGGGCGACTTGCAGTCGCCCGCTCCCCATCGAAATTGCCACCCGCCGTGAATTCGAGCAGGAACTCGCGCGTCTGGGCGAGGAAATGCGCCGCACCATCGAACTGGAGTGTGAAGCCTTCCCGGTCGATGCCGCCGCCGCAACAGCGCGGCGCGAACGAGCGCAGACCGATTACCGCTTTTTCTGTCAGACCTATTTCCCGCATTACGTGCCGACGCCGCACTTTTCCGCCTTCCACCATTTCATCTTTCAGCGCCTGCCGGAAGTCATCGACGGCAAGGCGGACGGGCGCGAGGTGCATGAAGCCCCGCGCGGCGAGGCCAAATCGACTTATGAGACGCAACTGGGCAGCCTGTGGTGCATCGTCACTGGCAGGAAGCACATGATCGGCATCATCATGAATACCGAGGAACAGGCCGCCGAGATGCTGGAATCCATCAAGGCGGAACTGGATACCAATCCGCGCCTGCTGATGGATTTCCCCGCCGCCACCGGACAAGGCCGGGTCTGGCAGGCGACCACGGTGATTACCGCCAACAACATCAAGCTCAGAATCGGCGGCACGGGCAAGAAAATACGCGGCATGAAGCACGGCCCGTATCGGCCTGACCTGATCTTTCTTGATGATCTGGAAAACGACGAAAACGTGCGCGACAAGAGCCAGCGCGACAAGGTGGAAAAATACGTGCTCTCCGCCGTGCTGGGGCTTGCCGGTCCCTCCGGCGGCATGGATGTATTTTGGGTCGGCACCAGTCTGCACTACGATGCCGCCATCAACCGCGTCAGCCGCAAACCCGGCTGGCGCAGGCGCGTCTTCAAGAGCATCGCCCGCTGGCCGGATCGCATGGATTTGTGGGAACAATGGGAAAGCCTGTACACGGGCGGCGCGGAATCCGACGCGGCAAAAGCCGACGCGGAAGCCCATGCCATCGCGTTTTACCGGAAGCGCCAGACCGAAATGGACGCGGGCGCGCAAGTCTCCTGGCCGGAGGTGCGCCCCCTTTATCGCCTGATGTGTATGCGCGCGACCGACCACGACGCCTTCAATCAGGAACAGCAAAACGAGGCCGGAAACGATGACGCCGCGCCCTTCCGAAGCCTGCAATTCTGGGTGGATCGCCGGAGCGACTGGCTGTTTTTCGGCGCCATCGACCCCTCTTTGGGCAGGCAGGGCAAAAACCGCGACCCGTCCGCCATTCTGGTGGGCGGGCTGAACCGCGAACACATGACGCTGGACGTGGTGGAAGCCGATATTGCCCGCCGCGTTCCTGATCTCATCATCGTCCGCGCCATTGAATTACAGAGCGAATACCGCTGTATCGCCTGGGGCGTGGAAACCGTGCAGTTTCAGGAATTCCTGTTTACCGAACTGCTCAAACGCGCGGCGCTGGCGGGCGTCGCCTTCCCCGGCGTCGCCATGCCGGAAAACGTGGAAAAGGCGCTGCGGATCATCAGTCTGCAACCCTATGTCGCCGCCGGAAAAATCCGCGCGCATCGCAGCCAGGGCGTCCTGATCGAGCAGCTCAAATTCTGGCCGGAAGCCGACCACGACGACGGCCCCGACGCGCTGGAAAAGCTCTGGCGACTGGCGACGCAGTTCGGCGGCGAATGGAGCTATGCCTCAGCCGCCAGTAGCCGTCGCAGGGGCGGGTTTCAAACCCGTCCGAACCATGATTGGGAAGACGATGATTAAAAAAACCCTGATCGCAGCGCTGGAAAAGTTCAATCGCGCGCTTTTAAAAACACCGCAGGCCGCGCCGCGCTCGGCTTCCTCCCTTGCGCTGAATTACGCCAGCGTCAATACCCTTGACCCTTCCGTGCTGGCGCGCGCCTTCGCTGCCGCCGATCAGGGGTGGATCAGCGAACAGGCGGCGCTGTTTGAACTCATCGAGGAACAGGACGCGCACATTTTCGGCGAACTCGCCAAACGCCGCCGCGCCGTCACCGGACTGGGCTGGCGACTTGCTCCGCATCGGGAGGCCAGCGCCTCCGAACTCGCGCGTACCGAAGAACTCGCCGAAATGCTCGCCGCCATCCCGCATTTTGAGGACGCGCAATATGATCTCACCGACGCCATCGGCAAGGGTTTTGCCGCGCTGGAAATCGTCTGGAAACCCGGCGCGACCTGGCTGCCGCAGGCGTTGGAATGGAACCCGCAGCGCCTGTTCCAGATCGAAAATTACGGGCGGCGCGCGGGCGCGCTCCGTTATCTGAACAACAGCATCGCGGAAGACTTGCGGCCATTCGGCTGGATTATCCATGAACACCGCGCCAAATCCGGTTATATCGAATCCGCCGCGCTGTTTCGCGTACTCGCCTGGACATACGCCTACAAAGCCTACAACACGCGCGACATGCAGCGTTTTCTGGAAGTCTACGGTTTGCCGCTGCGTCTGGGCAAATACCCGGCGGGAATCGGCGACAAGGAACGCGATACGCTCCTGAGGGCCGTGCGTAACATCGGTCACGACGGCGCGGGCGTGGTGCCTTCGACGATGGCCATTGAGTTCATCCAGGCGCAGAAAACCGGTACGGTCGATGACTTTCTTTCCGCCATCGGCTATTGGGAGAAAAAGCAGTCCATCGCCATTCTGGGCGGCACACTCACCAGTCAGGCGGACGGCAAGACCAGCACCAACGCCCTGGGCGAAATCCACAATCAGGTGCGGCGCGAAATCATGCTGCACGATGTGCGCCAGATTGAGCCGACGCTCAATGAGCAACTGATTCGCCCCATCGCGCTGATCAACGGCCTGTTCCCGGAAGACCGTCTGCCGACCTTCGCCTATCTGACGGAAGAAACCGTCGATCAGGGCAAGATGGTCGCGGTGCTGCAACAGGCGGCGGGTATCGGCATGGAAATCGATCTCGACTGGGCGCATAAAGTCCTGCAGATTCCAAGGGCGGAGGCGGGCAGTAAAACGCTGGCGTCGGCCACCCGTACCGAAATCGTCGATAAAGAAGTGGAAGACGAAGCCAGTCTGACCCATGAACTCCCCTCGCCCCCCGTGGGAAAAGGTAGTGGAGAGGGGGTGGCCTCAAGTCGCCCGCTGCGGACGAACACAGTTCGCCCCTACGCCGATTTGATCCCTGATTCCTGTCATCTGACCTCTGATCCCGCCGCCTACGCCGCGCAGATGGCTGCGCTCTGCGCGCCGTTCGAGGAGCGCGTCCTCCAGCAGATCGCCGCCATCGTCGCCGAATCCAGCGATTTTGACGAAGCGATGGAGAAAATCGAAGCCCTGAAACGCGACGAGAAGAACTATCAGGCGTGGGCGCAAACCCTCGCCGAAGGTCTGGCGGCGGCGCATCTGGCGGGGAGATCAGGTATCAGATGACAGGCATCAGGCATCAGAAAAAGTTACTGGCTGCTGCGAAGTGGCGCGGCGAGCCGGTGGCGGCAGGGCGGCGCTTCTGCGACAAGGACTGCCGCGACGATTATGAGCGATACAGCCCGGAAGATGGAGACCGATCCGTATGAGTTACGCAAAACCCGTCATATCCGACGGGCGTCCCGTTTTTTCGGCGCAACGTAGGGGCGACCTGCGGTCGCCCGCAGCGAGAATGCGCGTATCGCCCCTGCCCTTGTTCCTCCCGCTCAAAACCGAGTTCTTTAACGCCTTCGCCGCTGGCGAAAAAAGCGTCGAGTACCGCCGCTACGGCGCGCGCTGGAATGAGCAGACCTGTGTGCCGGGTCGTCGCGTCACGCTGTCCTGCGGCTACGGGACGATGCGCCGCTTGTCGGGCGTGATTACGGAATTCGAGGTCAGGGCGCTGTCGGAAGTCGCTGTGGCGCAGCATCTCTACGCGCCGCCCTGCGAGATTGCCTGTATACATATTAAGGTGGCGCATGGCTGACCCCGCCTTCAACCCCGCCGCCTTACCCTTCAAGGAAGCCATCGACTACTGGCAAAAGAAGCTGAAGCTGCCTGCCTCCGGCTGGACGGACATCTGGCAGGAGCAGCACAGCCTGGCCTTTGTCGTCACGGGCGCAAGCCAGGACGCCCTGCTGGAAGACTTTTATAACGCCCTTTCCGAAGCGCGTGTAAAGGGCGGTTACGAAGCCTTTAAAAGCCAGTTTGAAGCCATCGCAAAAAAACACGGCTGGAGCTACAACGGCGCGCCCGGCTGGCGCAGCCGCGTCATTTACGACACCAATGTCCGCCAGAGCTACAACGCCGGACGCTACCAACAGATGAACGCCGTCAAGCGCCTGCGCCCGTACTGGCGCTATCGGCATTCCGGCTCCGAACATCCCCGCCTCGAACACCAGGCATGGGACGGCCTGATCCTGCCCGCCGATGATCCGTGGTGGGATACCCATGCCCCGCAAAACGGCTGGGGCTGCGGCTGCGAGGTGGAAAGCCTCTCCCGCGTGGAAGCCGAGCGCGAATGGAAAAGGAATGGCAAGGACGGCCCCGACAGCCCGCCGCCGATGGAATGGCGGGAAGTTACCGTCGGCAAAAACGGCGGCGCCCCAAGAACCGTGCGCGTCCCCGAAGGTATCGACCCCGGCTTTGCCTACAGTCCCGGCAAAGCCTATCTCGAACCCCACACCGTCCCGCCGCTCACCGGCTACGACGCCGTATTGCAGGAACGCGCCGCAACCTGGCCATCCGATCTCGGTGAGTCCCTGCCTGTATCTGCGCCAAGCCGCTTGCCCGCCAGTATTGTTCAACCTGCCGACGTTTCCCCGGTGACCGCTGTCACTGACTACCTGGACATCTTTGGCGCGACGATGGAACAGGGCGTCGCCTTTACCGATGCGGCAGGTAGCACACTGGCGATTAGCAAGGCGTTATTCGTGCAGGGCGACAACAAGACGGGTAACACCTTCAAGTGGCTCGAAAACCCCGGAAAAACCGAGCGTCTGCGCTACATCAACCTCTTGGCGATGACCCTCATCGAGCCGGATGAAATCTGGTGGAACTGGGAACGAACCCGCGACAACCCCGATAAATGGATGCTCCGCCGCCGATACCTGCGCGCGTTTGAAATCGAGCACTCCGATGGAAAAAAGGAATCGCAATACGGTATTGCTGTCTTCACGTGGGGCAAGGACGGCTGGACTGGCTCAACCACGTTCCTTCCGACCCGAAAGACGCCGGAAGGTCGGACAACCTACTTCAAAAAGCAGCGCGCCGGACGGCTGCTGTTCAAGAAATGAAAAACGCGACTCTGCATGGTCGCGTTTGTGTGGCTCGGTTGGAAGGTCAATGCAGTGCCGTTGTCTCCTTGCCACGCCCTCAGTCTATGCAAATACAGGGCGAAAAGCAATACGCAATTCGCCATCAAATTTTTGTCCGCTCATTTGACCAACATGCTCAAAGCCACGCATCCGCTCCTTCGCCCCGACAACCTCCGCCGCCTCCCCTGGGTCATCCTCTGCCTCCCCCTGACCCTCCTGCTGCATATCGCCGTCCCCATCTTCTCCTAGCTTTCCAGCGCCGCCGAAACAGCCGAAGAACACATGCCCAAATTCCGCCGATAAATTTCATCCGAAAATCAACGCATTTCCCCAGAAATCCCCCGTCCGAAAATCAAACCACATCCGTCCGAAAATCAAAGCCGCTGTACTCAAATGCGTCAAATTGCGCGGCGATCTCCTCTATCGCGTCCAGTATGGAAACATCCCAGCCGCCGCCAAGGATTTGCCATTGCCGGATGATCGCCTGCCTCTGCGTCCCCGCCAAAATCTTCGCGCAGGCTGTCTTCGATGACGCTCTCCAGTGCATACGTCATGGCCTGGTGGAGTTTGGAATGATCCATATAGGCCAGGGATTGCCGCAACACCCGCTGCTGGATCAGCAGCACCGGCCACTGGGTATCCACTCCGTAACGCACGCCAGGCTCCGGCTGAGATGAAGGGGGTTGCCGCTCGCAGGCTTTTCTTGCGTCATGGGCCAGGCCCCTCAATACGTTGGCGCGATCCTCATCGGACAGCAAGGGTGAACGATCCGCGACATCTTTCACAACCTTGCGCAGTGCCGAAAATGTGGTGGAATCCGCGATCAGCACAGGGCCGTAGTGGTCCTTTTTCAGTTCATATTCAAACATGATCAAGCCTTTTCCTGTGGCGGATGAAAGATGGTGATGCTGCCGATCGCCGCGATACTCTTCTTGCCGCTGGCGGTGACGGACGGAGCGGCGCGAATGTCGCGCCGGTACTTCGGCTCTCGCCCTGTCGCCAGCCAGTCGAGGGTGACGCCGGATGCGGCGGCAATACGGATGAGAGCGGGCACGGATGGAACAGTAATCCCATTTTTATATTGACTTAACGTCCCGGTAGATTTTGAACCCGATAGACGCGCAAAGGTGTTGACGCCGCCTGCGTCATCAATCACCTCGCAGATTCGCGCCGCCAGAGCCAATGCTTCGGCAGCAGAAAAATTTTCAGGTCTTTTCGACATAGGGGTTGACAAGCTCTACTTATAGAGCAATACTATTTACAAAGATTATCTCACGGAAACGAATCATGGCCGCGAAAACCCTATCCACTCCCGCCGAAGTCCGCGCGCGCTTCATCCATCAAGGCTTGAGCCAGGCCGAATGGGCGCGCAAGCACGGCGTCTCGAAAGTGCTCCTCTGCAACATCCTGCATGGCAAGCGCAAGTGTCTGCGCGAAGAGTCGCACCGGATTGCCGTTCTCCTCGGCTTGAAGGACGGCGAAATTTTTTTACCTGAAACGCTCTAAAAGTAGAGCATCCAAAACACAGGAGAAACAAAATGACCTCTTTTGAAACATCCCTGCGCGAAGCCCTTGCCGAGCGCGCCTTTGCCGCCTCGCCCGCCGGGCAGGTACTCACCCGCATCGAAAACAACCTCCACGCGCTTTACGGCAGGCGGATGAGTCCCCGCGCCAAGGGGCGCATCGAACGGGTTTGGATGCGGCTTTTCCGTAAGTGCGAGATCGCCTTGATGAAAGGAGTTTCAGCATGAACGCAAAACTGGATTGCCACGGGCTTCGCCCTCGCAATGACGAGGCGGCGCAAGCCGGACTCTTCCCCGAAACGCTCCTCGTCTCGAACGAGGGCGGACGGATTTTTACCACTTCGCTCAAGGTTGCCGGGCATTTTCACAAGGCGCATCGGAACGTCGTCAGGAGCATCGAAAGGTTGCTCGAAGAACTGCCTGTAGAGGCGTTTAACGTGCTCAATTTTGAGCGCGTCGAATACAAAGACAAGAAAGGCGAAATGCGCCTCATGTTCCAGATAAATCACGATGCGTTTGCTGTTTTGGCGATGGGCTTCACCGGCAAAGAGGCGCTCGCCTGGAAGCTGGACTTTCTGAACGCCTTCCGCCAGATGGAGCGCGAACTCGCCGCCCTGAAGGAGCGCGAGGCCGCCGCCCTCTACGCCATTCGTCCGCGCTGGCAGCCGATCGTCGCGCACCCGGATTACAAACGCGCGGCGCTTATCGAACTCACCGGCCACAAATCCCCCGCGTCGATTACCGCCTGCCGCAGACGGATGCGGCAGGTGGGATTGCTGACAGCCTGAAAGGAGAAAACCATGAACGCCACCGAAATCAAATCCGCCCTGCGCGCCAAGGGGTTCACGCTGACTCGCATGGCGAAACGGCTCAAGGTCACGCGCATCCAGGACGCGATCAGCACCATTCTGGAATGTCCGGCATCGGTCATCTGGCCCAATCAAACACGGCTTCGCCGGGACAGGAGGGCGGCATGAACGGCAATCACGAAACCGTCTTCACCCGCCTCCCCTACCCGCAAACACCGGAAACGGCGGCGGCGTGGTTTTGGGCGAACGGCGTCTGCGTCACCCGCTGGGCGCGGCATTTCAGTTTTGCCCGGCAGACCGTGGCCGACCTTCTGCGCGGCCAGTTGAAAGGCAATTGGGGCGCGTCGCACAAGGCCGCCATTGCGCTGGGTCTCAAACCCGATCCCGGTCATCCGCGCATTCCCGACGTGGAGCCGGGAGTAGTCCTGAATTACTAACCTTCTCATAAGTAAAGTCCTTAAATAATATATTGGCATTCTGGTTGCTGGAAGAAAGACTTGACCAGAGCGGGACATTTTTGGATGTGTCGTAAAGCACCCAGAATCTGCT
>JAIRZG010000049.1 GCA_031267345.1 Zoogloeaceae bacterium | reverse complement strand
ACAGGCGGCAATAAAAAGGGCGAAGGTGCGCGACCGACCCTGAATCTGTATGAGAAGGAAGATACCACCTCCATGATTGGTCAGGCTTATAACACTGTCGCTGGCGCAATAGCGGGTTTGAGCGGGAAAAAAGTCGCACTGGAAACGCGGGGTTTGTATGTCGCCGATGTCAGCGTCAAATTGAATGCCGTGCGAGGCGTGAAACTACTGGAAGACCTGGATTTGACCTATGAGCAAAGAGCGGCGGTATTGACCAATAGCTGGAGCCTTGCCGGCAGTGAACACGAAGTCGCGCGAGTCGAGCCTATGGTGCCCTCTTCGATTATCGGAGACTTTATGGAGAAATTCGGAATTAATATGCTCCTTGAGGCGCTTGGCAGTTGGACGCCCTTCAGTGAATTGGATCTTGGTCATGTCGAGCCGGATATTGTGCCTGACAGTGACACCGTTATCAAAAAATAGCCGCCATGAGATGCTTCCTCTTCTTGACAATATTGCTTTTCCAACAGGCGGTAGCGGCGGAGCTTGCCGCTTTGCCTGTGCCACCGAATGTCGTGCCGGAGATTATTGCCGAAGATTTGCGTTTCAACGGCAGTCCGATGCAGATTGTGCAGTTTATTTCACTGGATACGGATGGTGTCGCCCGTTTTTATCGGCGCTTTTTTTCCGAAAAGGCCAGAGGTGGAAAATATACGGAAAACATGATTGGCAAAACCAGACATATTGGCGCGATGATGGACAATATTCTGGTCAATATTGAATTGATGCCGGAGGGGAAGAAAACGACGCGCGTACTGGTGTCTTCTCTTGACCCGGACAAGATGCAACACCCCGAAAAACTCGCCAAAGACATTCCACGGATGCCGGGCAGTATGGTCACGCAGCATCAGGAAAGTCGGGATGGGGCGAAGAAGAACCGCATGGTGTTCATGACCAATCGGCATTCGGTGGAAGGCAACGCCATGTATCTGCGCGAGCATTATCAGCGTCTGGGCTGGTCGCGGCTCAAGGATCATACCGTCAAGACTGCGGCGCAGCGGCAATTGATGTTCGGCAAGGAAAAAAAGCAGGTGCTGGTGGATGTGCAGCGGATGGACATTCAGACCACGATGGTGATTTACAGCGAGATGGAGGAATAGCGATGAAGCCTGAAAACCGGATTGTGCAAACGGAGAACTCCCGCTCTCGAAGGAATGATGGCGGTTGCCTGAAACGGCGCATGCGCGGGGTTTCGACGGCGGAGTATGCGCTTTGCGCGTTGTTGGCGGTACTCGTGCTGTTTACGCCTTATGACGGCGATCAGTCGGTTGTGGACAAATTCATGGAAGCCATTCGTGAATCGCACGCGGCGCAGGTGCACGCGATCGGGAATCCTGTGGTCGGTTCGTCCGTGTCGTTTTCCGGATCAGACAAATAATTCAAGGGGTATTTTGCAATGGCTTTCAGTTTTGCGCGTTTCAACCGGCGTTTGCTGCTGTTTATCCTGGCTATCGGGATGGCGGTGTTTGCCGCGCTTTTAGCGAAGCTCTATCTGAATCGCATGGAATCTGCGCTGATGGAGAAATATCTGGATCGTTCCGAAAAGGTCGAGATTGTGGTTCCTCGTGAGGATATGGCGGAGGGGGAGATTGTGGATATCGGCAATTTTGCCATTCGCACCATTAATGCGGATATTGCGCCGCCCGACGCGATAAGCCCGGGAGACGTTGAGCGCGCCGATGGACAGGCGCTGAAAATTGCCATGCCACGCGGTCGCCCCTTGCTGTGGAGTTATCTTTCCAGCGGCGCTACGCCTTCTTTTTCCGACATGCTGGGGGAAAACCAGCGGGCGCTGACGATTGCGGTGGATGAACTGAATTCCATTTCCGGCATGGTCAGGCCGCATGACCGCATCGACCTGTTTTTTGTCGATAGCGAACAGCAGGAATCTTTTGAGGGAGTCGGGGGATCGGGCGGCGACAAGAACAGCAAGATCGTGGTGCCGCTTTTGCAAAATGTGCTGGTCAAGGCGACAGGGAATATTGTCCGGCGCGAAACGGCTGCCGATGGTCGGGAATATGAACGGAATTATTCCACCCTGACGCTGGATCTGGTGCCGGAGGAAATCGGCAAGGTGATTCTGGCGCAGGAAAAGGGAATGCTGCGGGCGGCGTTGAAACGCCCGGATCAAAAAAATACGACGAAGTATCAGGTGACGCGCGAGCTGGATTTGCGGGGCGGCGCGGGAATGTATGACGCTTTCGGGGTCAGGGTGTATGTAGGCGGCAAGCAGGGCGGCGTTTTGTCGCCGGTGTTGCAGTCGGTCGAGCAACCGCGGCAGAAACCGGTGGCGCTGGATGGCGCCTTGGCGGCAGGCGACGCTTTGCCGGTGAGTGATGTTCCGGTCGATGCCGGGGCGGTGAATTGAGGTGGGGATGAGTCATTTCCTGTTAAATCCGGCGATTGTCCCGGTAAATCTGGCGGCGGATTCAAGTATGGGCGCTGCGCGCCTCTTGAGGATTGCCCACCCTACCCTTGAAGGGGAGAGAACGTTTGTTCCCACGAGGCGCGCGGAGAGATTCGGGCGGTTTCGCCATCATCGTTTAATGCTTTTGGTATTAACGCGATTGCTCCGGCTGGATTCCCGCTTGCGTGGGGATGACGCCACGAATGAAGTTGATTCGGGATTATCAAAAAATTTCTGGGTGGGAAATATGTCTTTGCAAATACAACGGATGTTCAAGAAGTTTCTGAAAAACATGTTGGTGACGGCGGCGTGTTGCGCAGCGGCGGTTCCGCAATTTGTTTTTGCGGCGGAAGAAAACACGGACAGCCTGTATCTGTATGTGGGCGAAACGCGGGTGATCAAGCTTCCGGCGCCGATTGACAAGGTGGCGATTGGCAATGGCAAGGTGCTGTCGACCGCGACGATTGCGCCCACCGAGTTGCTGATGATCGCCAACGACGCCGGGGAATCGTCGTTGTATCTCTGGCTGAAAAATGGCACGGAGATTCATTATGCCGTGCAGATCGGCGCGAACAATCCCGCCAGAACCTTCGAGCAGATCAAGCGGTTTTTTGTCCATGACAAAAACATTTCATCCGACCTGATCGGCGATCGCGTGTTTTTGCAGGGCAATCATCTGACGGCGGAGCAGGAAAACAAGATCAATGCCTTGCAGAAGGCTTTTCCCAACCAGATCGTGCCGATTTTCGGCGTCGATGGCGATTTGCAGGAACGCACGGTTTTTATTCGCGCCCAGGTGGTGGAAATCAAGAAATCGTCCCTGGAACAACTCGGCATCGAGTGGGATCAGCAAATCAACGGGCCGTCGGCGAGTCTCTCCAAGGACATCAACGGCGTCAGCGATCATTTCACCAGCACGCCTTTCCAGAGTTATCTGGGGTTGGCGGCCAGCATTGCTTCGCGCATCAATATCCTGCAAGACAGGGGCGATGCCTACATCGTCGCCGCGCCGCATCTGACGGCGCGTTGCGGCGGCAAGGCGGATTTTACTTCCGGCGGCGAGTTGCCGATTCCCCTGCCCAGCGGCCTGGGGCAAACCAGCGTCGAATACAAGCCCTATGGCATTCGCCTGGCGATTGAGCCGATCTGCGACAAGCGCGGCAACATTCGCGCCAAGCTGACGGCGGAAGTGAGCCAGATCGATGGCGCGGTGATGGTCATGGGGGTTCCCGGCCTGCTTTCGCGCAAGGCGGAATCGGAACTCGACCTGATCGACGGCAAGACCATGTTGCTTTCGGGCTTGAGTTCCTTGCAGGCTTCAGAGTCTGTCAGCCAGGTGCCAGGATTGGGCAGCATTCCCCTGCTCGGTCATTTGTTCAAGAGCACCTATTTTGACGGCGAGCGTTCCGAATTGCTGATTGTCATTACGCCCAGCTTTGTAACGCCGGAGAGCATGGCGGTGCAAAACAGCATTCAACGCCGCGACAACATCAGCAGCAATGTGGAGGAAAAACTGCTGGATGGCGGCCTCAAGCCTTTCAAGAATATGACGCCCGCCCTTGCGGAAATCATCCTGCCCGCTCCCGATACGCCGATTTTTGAAGATACGCAGGACGCGCCGGAGGTTTTGCCGGACGCCATGCCCGCGAGCGACGAGGCCGCGACAAGCGATGCGCCAGCGGATGACACGCCGACAACGGACAACGCGGCGGCGGAGGTCCTTCAAAACGCGCCGCCGGAGGCAAGCGGCGCGGCAGTGGAGCCGCCGCCTTTCGCCCTGAATTGGCAAGCGCCGACAAGGGTGCGGGTTGGCGAGCAATTCAGCGTCGCGCTGCGTCTTTCCAACGCACGGGATTTGCGGAATGTCGCGCTCACCCTGGGTTTCGACCCCTGGGTTCTGCAAGTGCTTTCCATCAAGCAAGGTGATTTTTCCACGCGGGGAAAAGCTGTTTTTCAGCAGCATATGGAATCCAGCCGGGGGAAGGGATTCCGGCGGGACAGGATTTTTGCCGCCCTGAACATGGCGGATGACGCGCCCACTGAAAACATGAACGGCGAGGGAAATATGATGGTCGTCCGTTTCCGCGCGCTCAGGGCTGCCAGGGCAACGCCCTTGAAACTTCTGGAGGTCGCGCTGGAACCGGCGTCAACGCCCGCGCTCGCGCTACCGCCCGAAACGCTGGTGCGCGTTGTGGCGCCGATCAAAAACCTGGCTTTGACGACAGAACGGCAAGCGCCCGACAGCAATTGAGAAAAGGCTGAAGAGATGAGCATGGAAAGTTTTTCCGACCCGATGAAACGCGAGCGCGGGCGTTTTTCTCCCGCCCCCCGTGTGGGGGCGGGGCAAAGCGCAAGGCAATCGCGCGAATGTCGAAAACATAAATTGAGGATGGCGACCCCGCCCGAATCTCCCCTCGCGCCTCGCGGCAACAAGCGTTCCCTCCCTTCTCCCCTGCCATCTCCCACAAGGGGAGTGGGGGTGAATGCGGGGGCGGAAACTCTCGTTTCCCCCCGGTTTGTCCGGCAGGTTTTACGATGAACGCACAACGGATTATCGTTCGCACGCCCGAAGGCGGCATCAATGAATTCACCTTTAATGCCGACAGCATCATCATCGGCAAGGATGATGAGTGCGACATCGTAATCAAGGGCTGGTCTATCGGTAGGCAGCACGCGGAAATCCGCTTTACCGAAGAAGGCGCGCATATCCATAGCCGGAACGCGCTGGTGGGTATCGGGGTCAATGGCGTTCGCATCAAGGCGTATGGCCCGTTATTGTCCAAGGATGAAATCCAGCTTGCGGGGTATTCCATGTTTGTCCTGGGGGGAAAGCCGCGCGAGGGCAAAGCGAACGACGCGCCAAAACACGATCTCGCGCGCGAGATTGCGCCCAGGCCTCGCGCCCCAATCCTGCCTACGCCTGTTATCGCGGCAAACACGGCTTCTGATGAAGGCGGCGAGGCGGCAACGCCATCCGCAAGCGGGCCGTCCGCGCAAATGAAAACACTGTCCTCGAAAGAAGACGAAGCCGCGCAGGAACAAAAGCAGGATCACTACATGGAATGGCGGCGCAAGGTTCATGGGGAATTGCTCAACATGATGGATGTGCGGCGCACGGACATTACGAAGATGAGCGAGGACGAACTGGAAACGGCAACCCGGCTGATGATTGACGTGGTGCTGGAGAGCCTGCCCGGCATCCCAAAAAGGATCGACCGGGGAATACTGGCGGAACAGGTGTTGCACGAGGCCATCGGGCTTGGGCCGCTGGAACCGCTGTTGAGCGATGAGAGCGTGACGGAAGTCATGGTCAATGCCTATGACCAGATTTTTGTCGAGCGCGCGGGCAAAATCACGAGAAGTCCGGTATTTTTTTCCAGCGACAAGGCGGTGCTGTCCGCCATCGAACGCATCGTTTCTCCTCTGGGACGCAAAATCGACGAAAGCTCGCCGCTGGTCGACGCGCGTCTGAAAGACGGTTCGCGTGTAAACGCGGTGATACCGCCGCTGGCCTTGAAAGGCCCTTGCATCACCATTCGGAAGTTTGCCAAGCATCGCCTCTATGGCGAGGATTTGATCAAGTTCGACACGCTGGATGAAGGAATGCTGGAATTTTTGTCGTTTTCCGTGCGTCAGGCGCAGAATATTGTCATTTCCGGCGGCACGGGTTCCGGGAAAACGACGCTCCTGAATATTCTCTCGAATTTCATTCCCAATACGGATCGCATTGTAACGGTTGAGGACGCGGCGGAATTGCGCCTGCACCAGCCCAACCTGGTGTCACTGGAGGCCAAGCCGCCGAACAGCGAGGGCAAAGGCGCGATTCCCATCCGCGAACTGGTCAAGAACTGTCTGCGTATGCGACCGGATCGCATCGTGGTGGGGGAATGTCGCGGCGGCGAGGCGCTGGATATGTTGCAGGCGATGAATACCGGGCACGATGGTTCATTGACGACAGGTCACGCCAATTCCGCGCGCGACATGTTGAGCCGGCTGGAAGTCATGGTGCTGATGGCGGGCATGGATTTGCCGGTAACGGCGATCCGCGAGCAAATCGCCTCCGCCGTCAATCTGATCGTGCAGCAGACGCGCTTCAAGTGCGGTAGCCGGAAGATCACCTCGATCACCGAGGTGACCGGGGTAGAGGGCGGACGCATCCAGTTGCAGGATATTTTCGTCTACGTGCGGGATGGCTACGAGCCGAATGGCAGGATCAAGGGGCATTTCGCGGCGACCGGGGCGGTGCCGGAATTTTTGGAAGACTTGCTCAAGGCCGGGGTAAAAACGCCATCGCTGAACATTTTCGAGGCGGCGGGGCAACATGATTGAAACCACCTTTATTGTCCTGATTGCCCTGGGCGTTGGCGGCCTGTTCTATTTTTCGCTGTCGCGCTCCACCTTTGTCAACACCGCGCCACAGGTTGTGGAAAAAGGCGGCGTGCGCGCCGCGATTTTGCCTTCCCTGCCGAACAAGAATGTGTTGATCGCGCTTTTTGCCGCGCTGCTGACCGTAACCTTGTGGCTGGTCGCGGCGCATCCTTTGGTCTGTTTTCTGGCGGCGGTGGGCGGCGTGGTCGTGCCCAACAAGATTTACGGGTATCTGCGTAAAAAAAGGGCGGCGCTGAT
>JAIRZG010000001.1 GCA_031267345.1 Zoogloeaceae bacterium | reverse complement strand
CGACACCAACCAGCTTATGGCGATGCCCAGCATCGCGTCCCAGTTGACCGCATCCCAGCCCGCCGCCACGACACCCGCGCCCAGCACCGCGCCGACGATGGAATGGGTGGTGGATACCGGCGCGCCGATGGCGGTGGCGAAATTGAGCCACAGCGCGCCCGCCAGCAGCGCCGACATCATCAGCCAGACAAAAACTTCACGGTCCGCCACGCTTGCGGAACGGATGATGCCATCGCGGATGGTCTCGACCACATCGCCACCCGCAATCAGCGCGCCCGCCATTTCAAATACAGCGGCGAGCAGCAACGCGCCGCCCATGGTGATCGCCTGCGAGCCGACCGCCGGGCCGACATTGTTGGCGACATCGTTGGCGCCGATATTCATCGCCATATAGCCGCCGATGATGGCGGCGACGATGAGCAGCAAACCGCCGGAGGGGATGCTGTCCGCCGCGATTTCCAGGGTGCTGGAATACAGCATCACGCCGATGATGAACAGGAGCGCCACGCCAAAACGGAAAAGTTCGTTCTGGCCTTGCCGGGTTGCTTTTTCGATTTCGTTGATGTGTTTGAATTTCACGTTTTGTCTTCGCGTCGTTCCAGAAAGCTGGCCAACACCAGCAACACCGCGCCCACGGTAATACCGGAATCGGCCAGATTGAAGGCTGGCCAGTGCCCGTTCGCCAGATGAAAATCAAGAAAATCCACCACTGCTCCGTGCAGCAGACGGTCGATCACATTGCCCAGTGCCCCGCCCATAATCAACGCCAGCGCCGTATTCTGAAGCTTCTGCCGGGGATGCTTCCAGAGCATGACCAGTATCCAGAGGGAAATGCCCATCGCCAGCAGGGTGAACAACCAGCGTTGCCAACCGCCCATGTTCGCCAGCAAGCCAAAGGACGCGCCGGCGTTATAGACCAGCGTCAGATTGAAAAAGCTGGTCAATGGCGCTTGCTCGCCAGGATAAAAACAGGCAAGGATGACGAACTTGCTGGCCTGATCGGCGGCAATGACGGCGGCGGCGATGAGGAGCCAGAAAAGGAAGATTTTTTTGTCGGGCATGTTGTCCATGTTCAGGTTCAGGCGCAACGGCGCGTCTCCCCGGCGCCATAAAGATTGCTGACGCAGCGTCCGCACAGGTCGGGATGGTCGGCGTCCGCGCCCACATCTTCGCGCACGTGCCAGCAGCGTTCGCATTTTTTGCCGCTGGCGGCGGCAACTTCGATAGCGAAGGGGCCGCGTCGCAGGGTGGCGGTCGAAGTGATGAAGACGAATTTCAAATCGTCGCCCAGGCTTGCCAGCGCGTCGTATTGCTCGCCTTCGGCGTGAAGGACGATGGCGGCTTGCAGGTCGGCGCCGATTTCACCTTTGATCCGCAGGGCTTCGAGCGCCTTCAGCACTTCGGCGCGGGCGGCGGCGATGTGTCGCCAGCGGGCGGCGAGCGCGTCCGCCTCCGCAATGTCCGGCAGATCGCGCCAGGGGTGCAGCAGCACGGAATCTTCCGTGTTCTGGCGCGTCGTCTGCCAGATTTCTTCGGCGGTGAAGGCGAGAATCGGAGCCATCAGGCGGGTCAGGGTTTCCAGAATATGCCAGAGGGCGTTTTGCGCCGAACGGCGGGCACGGGAATTTTCCGCCGTGGTATAGAGCCGATCTTTCAGGATGTTGAGATAAAACGCGCCCAAATCCTCGGAACAAAAAGTTTGCAAGGCTTGCACGACGCGGTGGAATTCGTAACGCTCATAATCCGCCGTCACCCCAGTCTGCAACTGGCGCGTGAGCAGCAGGGCGTAGCGGTCGATTTCCAGCCATTCCCCAATCGGCAGCGCGTCTTTGTCGGTATCGAAATCGGCGGTATTGGCGAGCAGGAAACGCACGGTGTTGCGGATGCGGCGATAGGCTTCGACCACGCGCTTCAAAATTTCGTCGGAAAGCGAAATTTCGCCGGAATAGTCGGTGGAGGCAATCCACAGGCGCAGGATTTCCGCGCCCATTTTGTCCGCGATCTGCTGCGGCGCGATGACATTGCCCTCGGATTTCGCCATCTTGCGCCCCTTGCCGTCCACCACAAAACCGTGCGTGAGCAGGGCTTTGTAGGGGGCAACGCCATCCAGCGCGCAGGCGGTGAGGAGCGAACTCTGGAACCAGCCGCGATGCTGGTCGGAGCCTTCCAGATAGAGGTCGGCAGGCCAGTCGTGCGCCTCGGCGTGCGAGCCGCGCATCACATGCCAATGAGTTGAACCGGAATCAAACCAGACATCGAGCGTGTCTTTCATCTTGACGTACTCGCTGGCCTCCGCGCCCAGCAGTTCGGCGGCGTCGAGCGCGAACCAGGCTTCCATGCCCGCTTGCTCCACCCGTTTCGCCACGACTTCGATCAATTCCGCCGTGTTGGGATGCGGTTCGCCGCTCTCCCTGTGCAAAAAAAAGGGAATGGGCACGCCCCAGTTGCGTTGGCGCGAGATGCACCAGTCGGGGCGGGTTTTCATCATGCCTTCCAGACGGGCGCGTCCCCAGTCGGGGAAAAATTGCGTGACTTCCACCGCTTTTTCGGCGATTTCGCGCAGGGTGGGCGCGTCTTCCCGGGTGCGTTGTCCCATGCCGATGAACCATTGCGTCGTGGCGCGGAAAATGATGGGCGTTTTATGCCGCCAGCAATGCGGATAGCTGTGACGGATTTTTTCCTGTTTCAGCAGCAGCCCTTTGGCTTCCAGTTCGCGGACCACCAGCGGATTGGCGTCCCAAACGCTTTGGCCCGCCAGGTCGCCGACGGAAAGCAGCGGCGTGGCGGGCAAAAAGCAGCCATCGTCGCCTACCGGATTGCGAACCGGCAGGTCGTAATGCTTGCCCACGTTGTAGTCATCGACGCCGTGCGCCGGCGCGGTGTGCACAATGCCGGTTCCCGCGTCGGTGGTGACGTGCAGGCCGCAGATGATCGGCACTTGCCGTTGCTGGAAGGGATGCTGGAAACGCAAGCCTTCCAGTTTCGCGCCAGAGCAGCTTGCCCGCGTTTTGCCAGTGAGATTGAAGCGTTCCAGCGCGCCAGCGCCGAGTTCGCGCGCCATGAGCAGCAGGCCGCGTTCGGTTTCGATCAGTTCGTAGGTCAGTTCCGGATGTACGCAGAGGGCTTCATTGGCGGGCAGCGTCCACGGCGTGGTTGTCCAGATGACCGCCAAAACCGGCGCGGACAGGGCGGAGAGACCAAAAAGCCGCGCCAGTTTGTCGGCGTCGTCAACAACCAGCGGAAAGGCGACATCAATGGCGGTGGAGGTTTTGTCCGCGTACTCCACTTCCGCTTCCGCCAGCGCGGAGCCGCAATCCAGACACCAGTTCACCGGCTTCAAGCCCTGATAGAGATAGCCCGCCGCCAGAATTTTTCCCAAGGCGCGCAGTTCGTCGGCCTCGGCCTGAAAACTCATGGTGAGATAGGGGTTATCCCAATCGCCCAACACGCCCAGGCGAATAAAATCCTTTTTCTGCCGCGCCACCTGTTCGGCGGCATAGGCGCGGCAAAGTTCGCGCACTTTTTCGGCGGGCAGATGCTTGCCGTGCTTTTTCTCGATCTGGTGCTCAATCGGCAGCCCATGACAATCCCAGCCCGGAACATAGGGCGCGTCGAATCCGGCGAGGGTTTTGGCGCGAATGATGATGTCCTTCAACACCTTGTTGACCGCGTGACCCACGTGAATATCACCATTGGCATAGGGAGGGCCGTCATGCAGGATAAAGCGCGGACGGCCTTTGCAGGCGGCGCGGATTTTTTGGTAGAGATTCTTTTCCTGCCAGTCGGCGACCCATTGCGGCTCGCGTCCGGGCAGGCTGCCGCGCATGGGGAAGGGCGTGTCGGGGAGGTTCAGGGTGTGTCGGTAATCCGCCATGATGGTGCTCGTCGGGTATTGGTTATCAGGAGTGTGACGCAAAAAAATCCCGCGCCGCGCGAACATCGGCGGCGATTCGGGTTTTCAGGGCGTCGAGGTGGGGAAAGGTCATTTCATCGCGCAATTTCTTCAAGAAGGCGATATTCAGATGCGCGCCGTAGAGGTTGCCGGAAAAATCCAGCAGATGCACTTCCAACAGCGGGCGCGTGGCGCGCGCGCCAGCGGGATTCAATGTCGGGCGCAGCCCCAGGTTGGCGACGCCCAGAAGCGGCTGCTCGCCCGCGCCGGAAGCGGCAACGGCAAAAACGCCCTGCATGGGCAGGGGATTGTGGCGAATGCGGATATTGGCGGTGGCAAAGCCCAGTTGCCGCCCCAGTTTTTGCCCGTGCACCACCTGTCCGGCAATGGCGTAAGGACGCTCAAGAAAATTCGCCGCCTTTTCCAGATCCCCTGCCGCCAGCGCCGCGCGCACTGCCGAACTGGATACCCGCTCGCCAAGAAGCGTCACGGTCGGCAGGGCTTCCACGCCAAAACCAAGCGCATGTCCCGCCGCCTGCAGACAGGCAAAATTCCCCAGACGCCCCGCGCCAAAACGGAAATCATCGCCAATGATGACATGCCGCGCTTTCAGGTTTTTGCAGAGCAGGTCTTCGACAAACGCTTCCGCCGACCGCGCCGCGAACGCCGCGTTGAACGGCGTCACATACACCGCGTCCACGCCCGCCGCCGCAAAGGCTTCCAGCTTTTCGCGCAAGGTGGAAAGCCGCGCGGGCGCGGAATCCGGCGCGAAAAACTCGCGCGGATGCGGCTCGAATGTCACTACCGCCGCCGTCGCCGCCAAGTCCCTGCCCTGTTCCAGCAACCGCGCCAACAAGACGCGATGCCCCCGATGCACCCCGTCAAAATTACCCAGGGTCAGCACCGTGGCGGAAGCAGCGGGTTGATGAAAGCCGCGAAAAACGCGCATGAAAAGGGAGGCCGAAAAAGCGGCAATTATAGTGCCTTGCGCCGCCAGATGTCAGAAGGCAGGAATCAGGCATCAGGAATCAGATCGGAGGGAGCAGCGTTCGTTTTCCGATCTGCGTCTTCTTCCGGCGCGAAGCGCCGCAACCCGCCTATTTACATATGTCGCTGCGCATCCATGCTTTGGCGCAGGATACGGATGACCTCAATCCGGCGAGCGTCCAACGGACGGAGCGACCAGTTTTTGCGGGTATAAAGCCAAATATCTTCGAGGTCGGCAACGGCAAGCCGTGACAGGCGAAACGGACTATTATTCGTCATCGATCGCGCCACACTTTGCCCGCATTTGCCGCAAAAATTTCGCGTGGCCAAGAAACGCGAGTCGCCGCTCCGCCCCGGCAGCCAGCGCTCGCTGCGCGTGCGGCGAAAGATCGCCGCGTGGGACGACGTTTTCCCCGCCAGCCTCATCTCTTCGTAAGCCACGGGGGCGTCCGTTAGCGTACCCGATTGCCCGGCTTGCTTTGGCGGTCTGTTGCGGATTGTATTTTCGTATGTTATTTTCCTCACTTTCCCGCTTTCCCGCTTTCCCGACCCCGTCTTTCCGACCCTGAAAGGAGCTTGCATCATGTTACGCTGGAGCGCCAGGAACTTCCTGTCCCGCGCATTTGCCGCACCCATCGGGTGTGCCGTGCAGGCGATAATCGGTCTGGCGGCCTTTGGATGTCCGGCCGCGCTCGCGGGAGAG
>JAIRZG010000251.1 GCA_031267345.1 Zoogloeaceae bacterium | reverse complement strand
CGGCTCAAAGGCTTTCGCCGGATTTTCTCCCGATTCGAGAAACTGGATGTAATGTTTTTGGGGTTTATTCATTTCGCACTGATCGTCGAGTGCTTGCGATAGTGTGAACACGCCCTAATATAATTAACCACATAAAGCCGCTTAAATTTGTTGATTCCAGTCAGAAAGACCTGCGCGAAATGCCCGCCGCGACGCGGTACGCCTTGGGCGTCGAGTTGCTCACCGTGCAGCATGGCGGCGAGCCGAAAGACTGGAGAGCCATGCCGGAGGTCGGCGCGGGGATGACGGAAATTCGCCACCGCGACGAAAACGGCGCGTTCCGCGTGCCCTACGTCGCAAAATTCGCCGAGGCGGTGTATGTGCTATGTGCTGCACGCTTTTCAGAAGAAAACGCAAAAAACGCCCAAGCCGGATATTGAACTGGCGGCCAGACGCTACAAAAAACTCATCGGAGGATGAATCATGAATAATGACATTAAAATTACCGAAAGCAGAGGCAATGTTTTTGTCGATCTGGGCTTTGAACCCGCCGAGGCGGAAATCATGAAAATGCGCGCGGAAATCATGATCCGTATGGCGGCGCGCCTGAAGGCGCAAGGCTGGACGCAAGCGGAAGCGGCGCGGCGTCTGGGCGTCAGTCAGCCGCGCATTTGTCGCCTGATCAAGGGCAAGGTGGAAGACTTCAGTCTGGACATGCTGCTCACGCTCGCCGCGCGCGCCGGATTGCGGCCTGAATTACGCATTGTATAGCGGATTACGCATCGTTCACCTCGCGAAAAGTCAGGGCGGCGCGGGCGATGCCGTTGTTATCGGTCAAGTGCTCAAGCCAGAAAATCGGGCGTTTTGGCGTAGGGCGTGGTAGGATAATTTTTTGGTGGCGTAGCGTCGGGCGAATGATTTTTGGTGTCTGGCATTCATAGGCAACAAATTTTTTTTGGGCATTTTTTGGTGGCATGAGTAAAAATGAAAAATCCGATAACGCCTATCCATGCGCTTTGCAGCGTGTAATATGGCTCCAGTACCCCAAAGAAGCCCGTAAAGCCCAATAAACACAAGGCTTACGGTCTTTTTTCTTACCTCTTCATCTTGACTCCATCATGATTCGCACCCGTTTTGCTCCCAGTCCCACCGGTTATCTGCACATTGGCGGCGCGCGCACGGCGCTGTTTTCCTGGGCTTATGCCCGTCATTATGGCGGTCGGTTCATCCTGCGTATTGAGGATACCGATCTGGAACGCTCGACGCCGGAAGCGGTGCAGGCCATTCTTGACGGCATGGACTGGCTGGGGCTGACGTATGACGAAGGGCCGTTTTATCAAACAAAACGCATGGAACGCTACAAGGCGGTCATTCAGGAAATGTTGGCGGCGGGTACGGCGTATCGCTGTTACCTGTCCTCCGAAGAACTGAACGCCCTGCGCGAGCAACAGCGCGCGCGCGGCGAAAAGCCGCGTTACGATGGGCGCTGGCGACCCGAATCCGGCAAAGCCCTGCCGGAACCGCCATCCGGCGTTGCGCCCGTGATTCGCTTCAAAAATCCCAGGGAAGGCGTGGTTGCCTGGAATGATCGGGTCAAGGGGCCGATTGAATTCGCCAACAGCGAACTTGACGATCTCGTCATCGCCCGCGCCGATGGCGCGCCCACCTACAATTTCTGCGTGGTGGTCGATGATTGGGAAATGGGCATTACCCAGGTCATACGCGGCGACGATCACGTAAACAACACGCCGCGCCAGATCAACATCCTCAAGGCATTGGGCGCGACGCCGCCGCAATATGCCCATCTTTCCATGATCAACGGCTCCGATGGCACGAAATTTTCCAAGCGGCACGGCGCGGTTTCCGTCATGCAATACGATGCCGACGGATTTTTGCCGGAAGCCGTCATCAACTATCTTGCCCGACTGGGCTGGTCGCATGGCGACGATGAAATTTTCAGCCGCGAACAGTTCGTGCAGTGGTTTGACCTCACGCACATCACGTCTTCCGTCGCCCAGTTCAACCCCGAAAAACTCTGCTGGCTCAATCAGCGGTACATGAAGGCGTTGTCCGGCGCCGAACTTGTCGCAAAAGTCGCCCCGCGCCTTGTGGCGCTTGGCGCAAATCCGGAGGACGGCCCCGATCTGGCGCAGGCTGTCGCCCTGTACACCGACCGCTGCAATACCTTGAAGGCGCTGGCGGAGGCGCTGTTGGTCTTTTATACCGAAGCGCGCCCCGCGCCGGAACTCGTGCGCCAGCACCTGAGCGATGAAGCTCGTCCCGCCCTTGCCGACTTCGCCCAGAAGCTGGTCGATGTTCCCTGGGAGACCGCCGCCATTGGCGCGTTGCTCAAGGAAACGCTGGCAGCGCATCAGCTCAAAATGCCCAAACTCGCCATGCCCTTGCGCGTATTGCTGACCGGACAGACGCAAACGCCTTCCGTCGATGCCCTCATCACCCTGATGGGCAGGGAACGCGCGCAACAGCGCATCAAAACAGCGGGTTGACGCCATGCACCGACTTCTTTTGCTGCTGGCGCTTGTCGTCGTCGCGCTTCCAGCGCAGTCTGCCGAATTGAAGGCGGATGAATACGTGCGGTTCATCCCCGGCATTGCCTATGACATGGGCAACGATGAAATCGGGGTTGAGGTCAAGGCTTTTGTCTATGAAAAGGAAAGCCGTCCTTTGGTAACGCTCACCCTGTCTGTTTTGACGGGCATTGGCATGGAAGAAGTCACGGCGCGACAAAAACAGACGCTCGACGCGAGAAGCGCGCTGTTTCGCGTTGATTTTGAAGGCAACAAAACCTTTGCCGTGCGCTTTGCCGATGGCAGTGTTCACGCCATGCCAAAAACCAGGGACGGCAAAAGCGCAGAGCGCGTCCGCCTGAAAAAACCGGACGCGCCGCAAAGGGAAATCCGCTTTACGGTAGATCAGCCGGAATTTCCGGAAAACGTGGAAAACGGCGTCGCCTTTTATGCCGCGCCGGAAGGCGTTTCCGTGATTCTGGATATTGACGATACCGTCAAGGATTCAAACGTCCTGGACAGAAAGGCGCTGCTGATCAATGCCTTTTTGAATGAATATCAGGCGGTTGCGGGCATTGCGCCTGTTTTTGAGCGTCTGCGGGAAAAGGCGGATGCCTTTCATTATGTCTCGGCAAGCCCCGTACAGCTTTATCCGGTATTGCAGGAATTTTTCACGCGAGAAAATTTCCCATGCGGCAGTTTTCACCTGCGCGACACTACGGACATACACGATTTCATTACCACGAAAAACAAGTTGAGGGCGCACAAACGCGCCGCCATCGAACGCCTGTTTGCCGCCTACCCACAACGAAAATTCATCCTCGTGGGCGATACCGGCGAAAGCGATCCGGAAATCTACGCCGAATTCAAACGAAAATACCCGCAGCGCATCCTCGAAGCCATCTTCCATGACATCACCCAGGAAGGCCGGGATTCCGTGCGTTTCAAGGATTTTACGGACTTGCTGCTGTACTGATCAGGGGTCAGAGGGCAGGTATCGGGGATCAGCAGGGGCAGGGCGGGATTCGTTTCATCATTTTGCCGATCATTCTCCGACGCTCTAGCGCCGCTGATGTTTGATTTGCGGCGGCCTTGCCGCTGTGTGTTTACAATCGGCGGATCGATGCAACATGACCTGTCCTGCGCTTGCCGGTTTTTTAATCAACTGCGCCCGAATCATAAATTACCCGACCCCAATAGTACATTTGTCCGGGCAATATAACCGGAGGTAACGGATTTTGCGGTGGATTTGCATTGATGGCTTCTTTGTAGGCGTCTACTGCAAGTTGTGTGCAATAAAATCTGTCCGGCGTATTCAGACCGATCAGACCAGTATAGTTGTAGCCCAGACCGAGCCAATCTCTGGCCCTTTCCACGGCAACGGGTCTCGTTGTTTCATTTGCCCATATCGGCGTTATGACCATCACCCGGTGTGATTTTGCCAGAAAATCTTCCAGACTGATGGTGTGAACCCCGGTTCCATCTGCCTCTATGACTTCGTTTGTGTCCGCATCGTAAATGGCGGCATGGGAGAGTGGCATATTTGTAAGGCTTGCCACGAGATTGTCTGTTTTGTGAATGCCTCTTGCTACAAGCCAGTCACCATGCGTGAGAAGCGCTTTTACCGTCACTGCCGTGCCGACAGATGTTTTATTTGTATCTATGGCGACTTTTACAGCGCAGCCGGAAAATACCGCTGCACAGGCAATTATTGCAGCGAATCTGGATGCAGTCACAGTAGCAGCAAACATTTCGACCCTGCAAGCTCTAAAAACGCTCATGTTTTTCTCCGGAGTTATGGGGCATATATTAGGCGTTTGTGTACAAACAGTCAAAAACCATACCTACACCTGCTACGTGTTTTGAATCTGTCCGGTTGTCATGGTCGCCTGAAAGGATGATTTATGAAGAAGACATACCTGTTGCAGGCGTTACGCAAGATGGGTAAGCGCGGGGTGGAATTCGTTTCATCGTAAAACCAACTCCGGTTGAAACCCCGTCCTTCAGTGCGGTGGGATTAAACAACTATCTTGTTTTGAACACCATCGAAAGTCGAAGCCATGAGCATTCTCCTTGTGACCATTTCAAATCAACGATCCCGACGAACCGGCATGTCGATCTTGTATTGCTCAAGCGGGATCAGGTCAGCGGCGTCGAGAATGTTGTTGTAATGAAGGTGCGCCCCTGTCGCCTCATCAGAGGCAAAGCAGCGGTCAATCAGCGCGAGGACGAGCCTTGTATAGCCCTCCGTGCCCTTGTTTGCGCGGTCCATATCGCGTATATACGGCCTGCCAAGCGCCTGGCGGGAGGCTCTTCAATCCACTCAGGCGGGGACACAGTACGACGGAACAGCCACAGAATATCCGGCGGTACGAGCTTTTCAATCTGTTTTGCCGCCGACTTCGTGACGAACTCCCAGCAGACGCCTATATTCCTCCCGTAAGCGACTGAGTTCGCTTCGCCTCAGCGGCCTCGCCGCGCCTGTCGGCACATTGCGCACCCCGGTCAGCATCGCCTGATCAGCAATCAACTGGCGCTCGTTCCAGTTCACGGCAGCGCGAATCACCGGAACCGGTCTTCGTTCAAGGGTAAGGTCTATCCAGGGACTGGAAATCCAGCAACTGCCGGAGGGACGTGGCGGAACGATTGCACCTGTCCAGCCGGGCCGCGATGTGCTCCGTAACGGTCGTTACGAAAGCGCGAAAACGGTGGAGATTGTCGGGTATCTTGGCGACAGAGTACACCACGGCGCCGAGCCATGGTATCTCGATCTTGACCGGCGCCGCGACGTTGCACGATACAGCGTCCCCGGCAACGCTTGCGCTCGCCGTCATCACGCTGGCCACGAAAAGAAGAAAACGAAACATTTGTATCTCCCATGAACCTTTTTTACTGTTTCTTCCCTCGAAGGTCTGGCAGCATACGCCGTTTTCAGTCTTATGCAAGATTGTTATACATGCGGACAGGCTACCGTTGCGCTCGTGCGGTTCGGCCTCAGGAGATCCGCATTACGGAAGCGAAAGATGTCCGCGTCTTCTCCCCCATCAAACTGTCATGGCCATTGCTGCCGTAAAGCGTATCACGTCCCACGCCGTCATTTTCTGCAAAGCATATGCTTTGGCTTTTATTCGCTTATCTGTTTTTCTTCGTTTGTTTTCGCCCTCGCTCCCTCTACGCTTTGCCGCCTCACATCCAGTTCCCAAGGAGGGAAGTTCATGAAAAAGCAGCAAGGGCGCGGATTTATCCGGCGTGTGGTTTCCCTGTTGATCGGCGTTGCCGCCGTTTCGTTGTCGGGTGGCGTCTCGCTGGCGCAGGCGGAAGAAGCGGCGTGGCCGACGCGGCAGATTACCTTTGTCGTCCCCTGGCCTGCGGGCGGGGAGACGGATGTTTATGCCCGCGCGTTGGCGCATGAAGTTTCCGTGCAACTGGGGCAGCCGGTTATCGTGGAAAACAAGCCGGGCGCGACCGGCTCCATCGGCATCCGGCATGTGGTGCGCGGCAAGGCGGATGGCTATACTTTTTTGTTCGCCAATACGACGGCTCTGGTCGGCAATGTCGTCTCCTCGCCGGAGCCGGTGAATTTTGATCCGGTCAAGGATGTCACGCCCGTGGGGCTGACGGTGGAAACCGTCTATGTGCTCTGGGCGCATCCTTCCCTCGGCGTCAGGAATTTTGACGAATTGCTGGCGCGGGCGCGCGATGCCAGCAAGCCGCAACTGGCTTTTGGCATTACCGGCAATGGCGCGGTTTCCGAACTTTCCGTCGAACAACTGGCGCGACATTACAAGCTCGATCTGATCAAAGTTCCTTACAAGGGTAGCGCGCCGCAAGTCGCCGACCTGATCGCCGGACATACCCAGATTGGCACGGGGAATCTGGGCGTCGCCCTGGGCGCGTACAGGGAAGGTCGGCTTGTGCCGCTGCTGGCGATTGGCAAGGAACGTCTGCCGGAATTGCCCGATGTGCCATCCAGTCGTGAACTGGGCTTTACGGAACCGGATTTCACGCTCTGGGATGGCCTGTTCGCCCCCGCCAACACGCCTCCAGACATCGTTGCCAAGCTGAGCCGCGTCGTGGGCGAAGCGGTCAAGCGTCAGAGTTTCAAGACCATCGCCGACGGCAACGGACACCGCGCCATTTTCCAGTCCGGCGCGGAAGCCGCCAATCGCCTGAAGAACGATCTGGCGGCGCGGTATCGCTTCAAGGCGCAACTGGAAGCCGGAAACAAATAAACCAAAGGAAAATTCATGTCTGAAATCATTTATGAATCGCGTGACGGCATCGCCGAGATCACGCTCAATCGTCCCGAAAAATACAACACCTTCACGCATGAAGTCATCGACCAGCTTCACGCGGCCTGGCTACGCTTCAACGCCGGCGATGATCGGGTGGCGATTCTGACTGGCGCGGGCGACAAGGCGTTTACGGCGGGCGCGAATCTCAAGGATATTCCGCATGACCTGTTCCGGGCGATTCCCGGCATTGGCGTTTCCGTGCATAAACCCGTCATTGCCGCCGTAGCCGGTCTGGTGGTGGGCGGCGGGGTGGTGTTTTTGCAAATGGCGGATCTGGCGGTCGCCGCCGACAACACGCGCATCTCCTACCCGGAAGCCAGGGTGGGTTTCGCGGGCGGTCTGGTTGCTTCCCTTGCCGCGCGCATTCCGCACAAGGTCGCCATGGAATTGCTGCTTACCGGCGACGCCATCGACGCGCAACGCGCCTATGAAATCGGCCTGGTCAATCGTGTGGTTCCCGTCGGACAGCAACTTGAAGTCGCGCGCGAACTGGCGCGCAAGATTGCCGCCAACGCGCCGAGGGTGCTGGCCCTGCTCAAGAATTTCGTCGGCGAGGTCATTCCCAAAGGCCCGACCGAAGCCGCCGGCATCGCCCGCGCCCGCATTCTGGACGACATCAACGCTTCTGCGGATTTCGCCGAAGGCATCAACGCCTTCCACGCCAAACGCGCCCCGGTGTTTACCGGAGGTTGAGCAAGCGCGAATCCGCAAGCCATCAACAAGCAACCATCATTTCCGCGCAAGCGGGAATCCACAAGCTGTTGGAAATATTGAATTTCAGCTTGTAAAGGGAATGACGGTTGTTCAACGTTTCCCAAAATTTTTTCAGGAGTTCTCCATGTCCGCCTTTTTCCGTCTCTTTCCTGCCGTCCTGCTGCTGGCGACGGGTCTTGTCGCGCCTGCCGCCCACGCCCAAAGCGCCAACTGGCCGAACAAGCCGATCAAGCTGATTGTTCCTTTTCCGCCCGGCGGCGCTTGCGACACCATCGCCCGCATCTATGGCGAAAAACTGGCGGAAAATTTAAAGCAGCCGGTCATCATCGAAAACAAGCCGGGCGCGGGCACGGCCATTGCCGCCGAATTCGTGGCGCGTTCCAATCCGGATGGCTACACCCTTGCCGTCGCGCCCGCCGGACAACTGACCCTGCTGCCCAATCTCAACAAAAAAGTCGCCTACGATGCCTTCCGGGATTTCGCGCCGATCTCGCTTCTGGCCTCCGTGCCCAACATCATTGCCGCCAGCCCGTCGTTGTCGGTCAATACGCTACAGGAACTCGTCGCGCTCGCCAAAAGCCAACCCGGAAAAATCACCTATTCTTCCTGCGGTAGCGGCACACTCTGCCACCTGACCGGCGAACGCTTCAAAACCCAGACTGGCGTTGATTTGCTGCACATCCCCTACAAAGGCAGCGCGCCGGCGATTACCGCGCTCCTGGGCGGCGAAGTGGATCTGGCCTTCGACACCCAGACGGTGCTTTCGCCCCAGATCAAGGCGGGCAAGGTCAAGGCATTGGCGATTACCAGCGCCGAACGCTCGCCGCTGCTCCCCAACATCCCCACCGCCGTGGAATCCGGTTTGCCCGGTTTCGTGATCGAAGGCTGGTTCGGCCTGATCGCGCCCGCCGCCACGCCGAAAGAGATCGTCCAAAAGCTGAACGCCGCCCTGAACACGATTTCGCAAACCCGCGAAGTGCGCGAAAAACTCACTGCGCAAGGGCTGTCAATCCTGCACAACTCGCCGGAAGAATTTGCGCAACTCATCAAAACCGACCACGCCACCTGGGCCAGGGTGGTGCAAACCACGGGCGCGACACTGGATTAAACAGCTAGATATTGTCGTCACGAGATATTAGCCCATAGTGCGATACAGCGGATTTGAACGGCAGCAACGAAAGATGTAATGTTTTTAGCATAGCGAGTGGCAATCCCACGCCACCGCTTCAGGTGCAAAAA
>JAIRZG010000187.1 GCA_031267345.1 Zoogloeaceae bacterium | reverse complement strand
GCGCCATCAAGGCATTTGCCGAACGCCTGAAACAAACCGGAAAACCCCCGAAAGTCGTCATCGTGGCCTGTAGGAGAAAGTCGCTGACCATCATGAACGCCATGTTGAAAAACAATACCCCGCGGAACCCCAAAATCGCTTGACAAAGAACACGGTTGCTCTCCCACAAGAAGAGAGGGCCGGGGAGAGGGTGTGCGGCGGTTCAGCCCCAACCAACCGCCCTACAAACGGAACGGCGCCCTCTCTCCAATAAGGGGGAGAGGGTTGATCAGCGGCGGCTTCGCCGCCGATAATTTTACTGTCCTCCGTCCTCCGTCCTCCGTCCTCTGAACCGTAGGGGCGCGATTTATCGCGTCCGTTTGTTCGCGCCATCACCCCGGCGGGAACAGTGCTAAATTACTGGCTCTGATCGGCAGGAGTTTTCCTGCGTTCGTCCCTACGGAAACCCCACTCCGAAGGACGCGCGGGTACGGCAGGATCAAGAAACCGTCATTGCAGCGGCATTCACGCGATTGCCCTTGCGGGTGCCGCGCCGCCGCCCGTAAGGGCCAGGATGCGATAAACTCATGCTTTCCTGACGATTCCTGATGAACATGAGCGCCTCTTCTTCATTTCCTGTCGGCCATTATCTGAACCGTGAGTTGGGGTTTCTGGCTTTTAATCGTCGGGTGATGGCCGAAGCGCAGAACCGCGCCACGCCGTTGCTGGAGCGTCTGCGCTTTTTGTGCATTGTCTCCAGCAACATGGACGAATTTTTCGAGATTCGCGTCGCCGGCCTGAAAGAGCAGATTCGCGCCCGCGCCGCGCGGCTCACTACCGATGGCAGGACGCCGCAGGAAGTGTTTCGTCTGGTGAGCCTGGAAGCGCATGCGCTGGTCGAGACGCAATACCGGATTTTCAATGGCGAGGTGTTGCCGCAACTGGCGGCCGAGGGCATACACTTTATTCGCCGCGCCGCCTGGAACGAGGCGCAACGCGGCTGGATACGCGATTATTTCAACCGTGAGGTCATGCCGGTGCTTACACCTATCGGCCTTGATCCTTCGCATCCCTTTCCCCGCCTTCTGAACAAGAGCCTCAATTTCGCCGTGGAACTCGAAGGCAAGGACGCCTTCGGGCGCAGTTCCGGCATCGCCATCGTGCAAGCGCCCCGCCTGTTGCCGCGCGTGGTGCAGTTGCCGCCGGAACTGGCGGGCGGCCCGTGCGGCTTCGTGTTTTTTTCTTCCATTTTGCATGAATTTGTCGGTGAACTGTTTTCCGGTATGCGTGTACAGGGTTGCTACCAGTTTCGCGTCACGCGCAATTCCGATTTGTTTGTCGATGAAGAAGAAATCACCAATCTGCGCACCAAACTCCAGGGCGAACTGCCGCATCGACATTTTGGCGATGCGGTGCGCCTCGAAGTCGCCAACAACTGTTCGCAGCCGATAGTCGATTTTCTGCTTTCCCAATTCGGTCTGCGCGAAGAGGACCTGTACCGCGTGGATGGCCCGGTCAATCTGGTGCGGCTGATGCAGGTTCCGGAAAGCGTGGCGCGTCCCGACCTTTTGTTTGCCCCGCATACGCCGTCCCTGCCGGAGCGTCTGGAGCGCGCGCCGGAAGGCAATATCTTCAGCCTGCTGCGGCAAGGCGACGTGCTCCTGCACCATCCTTATCAATCCTTCGCGCCGGTCATCGACCTGTTGCGCGCCGCCGCCGATGACCGGGAAGTCGCCGCCATCAAGATGACCATTTATCGCACCGGCGCGGATTCCGTGCTGATGCAGTCGCTGATCCGCGCCGCGCAGAACGGCAAGGAAGTCACCGTGGTGGTGGAGCTGATGGCGCGTTTTGACGAGGAAGCCAATATCGGTTGGGCGACCCGGCTGGAAGAAGCGGGCGCGCATGTGGTCTATGGCGTGGTGGGTTACAAGGTGCACGCCAAGGCGTTGCTGATTGTGCGCCGCGAAGACGGCGTGTTACGGCGTTACGCGCATTTGGGCACGGGCAATTATCATCCGCGCACCGCGCGTCTGTATTGCGATTTCGGGCTTCTGACCGCCAACGAGGAAATTGGTCAGGATGTTTCCGAAGTCTTCAAGCAGCTTACCGGACTGGGCAAGGCGCGCACCCTGCGCCACCTCTGGCAAGCGCCGTTTACCCTGCGCGCCAATATCATCGCCGCCATTCGCGCCGAGGCGGAGTGCGCACGTCAAGGCAAAAAAGCGCGCATCATCGCCAAGATGAACGCCCTGCTGGAGCCGGAAACCATCAACGCGCTCTATGACGCTTCCCGCGCGGGGGTAAGCATTGACCTCATCGTGCGCGGCGTCTGCGGCCTCAAGCCGGGGGTTGTCGGCGTTTCCGAAAACATCCGCGTGCGTTCCATCATTGGCCGCTTTCTCGAACATCATCGGGTATTTTATTTTTTCGCCGATGGTCAGGAAAAACTCTACCTTTCCAGCGCCGACTGGATGGAGCGCAACTTTTTCCGGCGTATTGAACTTGCCTTTCCCCTGCTTGATCCGCAACTCAAAAAACAGGTGATGAACGAAAGCTTGCGCGCCTATCTGGCGGACAATCAACAGGCATGGGAGATGTCCGCCGATGGCGGCTACAGCCGCAAAACCACGCGCGGCAAACCCCGAAACGCCCAGGCGGAATTGCGGGCGGGCGTCGGCAAACACAAAAAGGCGGCAACATGATCCGCGATAAATCCCGTTGCAAACTGCTGGTATTGAGCGTCTCCGCTGGAGCCGGACACGTGCGGGCGGCCAGAGCCTTGTGCGCCTATGCGCTGACGGGCGAACGCGCCCTGCCAGCGGAAAACGTCCGTCATCTGGACGTAATGGATTACGCGCCGCGCGCCTTTCGCAAGCTCTATGCGGACAGCTATCTGAAACTGGTGCAGAAAATGCCGTTCATCTGGGGGCTGCTCTACAAATCCTTTGACCGCTTTGAACACGACAAACTGGTGCAACGCCTGCGCCGCATGGTCGAACGCCTGAATACGCGTGCGCTGTCGCGGGCGATTGCCGACTTCGCGCCCGACGTGGTGATTTGCACCCACTTCCTGCCCGCCGAAATCCTGATGCACGAAATCAACCGGGGCCGCTTCAAAACACCCGTCTGGGTGCAAGTGACGGATTTCGACGTGCATCGCATGTGGGTGATTCCGCACATGCAAGGCTATCTGGTCGCCAATGATGAAGTAGCCTTCCGGCTTGGGCGTCTCGGCATCGATCCGGATCGCGTTCATGTTACCGGCATTCCGATCATGCCCGCCTTCGCCGAAAACCATGACCGCGCCGCCTGTCGGCGGGATTATGGCCTGGACGAACAATCGCCGGTATTGCTCCTGATGGGCGGTGGCGCGGGCATGGGCGATCTGGCGGCGGTTGCCGAAACGTTGCTGGAACAGCATCCCGGCTTTCAACTGCTGGTATTGGCGGGCAAAAACGCCGAGGCGCTGGCGGACTTGCAGGCGCTGGCGCGGGAAAAATATCCGCAACGGCTTTTCCCGCAGGGTTTCACCGACAAGGTGGAAACCCTGATGGCCTGCGCCGATCTGGCGATCAGCAAGCCGGGCGGATTGACGAGTTCGGAATGCCTGGCCATGCAATTGCCGATGATTGTGCACTCGCCCATTCCCGGACAGGAAGAGCACAACGCCGACACCCTGCTGGAACAGGGTGTCGCCCTGAAAGCCAACGACAGTCTGGGACTTGCCTGGCGCGTCCGTGAACTGCTGGCGCATCCGGAAAAGCTGCGCCAGATGCGCCAACGCGCCCGGAGCATCCGCCGCCCCACCGCCGGACGCGCCGCGCTGGATATCCTCATGTAACCCGCTGCTCCCGCTTGTCGGGGATGACCGTATCTATGGAGAACACGTTTCTCCTGCAACGCTCCCCTCGCAGACAGCATCGCTGTTCGCAAGGACTCGCCGTCTGCGGACACGAATTCTGATTTAGAATCCCTGCTTTTGTTGCCATTTTCGGGCGCGTTTATGAATTCTGCTGAAATTCGTCAAAAGTATCTGGATTTTTTTGCTTCCAAGGGACACCAAATTGTGGCTTCCAGTTCGCTGGTTCCGCAGGATGACCCGACCCTGCTGTTTACCAACGCGGGCATGAACCAGTTCAAGGAGGTGTTCTTAGGCGCCGAGCAGCGCGCCTACCGACGCGCGACCACGGCGCAGAAGTGTGTGCGCGCGGGCGGCAAGCACAACGATCTGGAAAACGTCGGCTATACCGCACGTCATCACACCTTTTTTGAAATGCTGGGTAATTTCAGCTTTGGCGATTATTTCAAACGTGACGCCGTTATCTATGCGTGGGAACTCTTGACCGAGGTCTTCAAGTTGCCCAAAGAAAAACTCTACGTCACCGTTTATGCCGAGGATGACGAAGCCCATGATTTATGGACAAACCTGATGGGGCTGCCGCCGGAACGGGTGATCCGCATCGGCGACAACAAGGGCGGGCGTTACGCTTCCGACAACTTCTGGATGATGGGCGACACCGGCCCCTGCGGCCCGTGCACCGAGATTTTCTACGACCACGGCGAACACATCCCCGGCGGTCTGCCGGGAACGCCGGAAGAAGATGGCGACCGCTACATCGAAATCTGGAACAACGTCTTCATGCAGTTCAACCGCGACGCGGCGGGCGTCCTGCACCCACTGCCCAAGCCCAGCGTCGATACCGGCATGGGACTGGAACGCATGGCGGCGGTGTTGCAGGGGGTGCATTCCAATTATGAAATCGACCTGTTTCAGAACCTCATCCGCGCGGCGGCGCGGGAGACTTCCGCCGTCGATCTCGCCTGCCCCAGCCTGAAAGTGCTCGCCGATCATATCCGCGCCTGCGCCTTTCTGATTGCGGATGGCGTAATTCCCGGCAATGAGGGGCGCGGCTACGTGCTGCGCCGCATCATCCGCCGCGCCATTCGCCACGGCTACAAGCTGGGCGCAAGGGTGGCGTTTTTTCATCGTTTGACGCCGGATATCGTCCATGAAATGGGCGTGGCTTATCCGGAACTGAAAACGGGCGAACAGCGCATACAGGCGACGTTAAAGGCCGAGGAAGAACGCTTTTTCGCTACGATTGAACATGGCATGACGATTCTGGAAGCGGAATTGGCGTCCCTGATCTCCGGCGCAAGGGCGGGTTTGAAACCTGCCCCGACCAGGGTTCTCGATGGCGAAATCGCCTTCAAACTGCATGACACCTATGGGTTTCCGCTGGATTTGACGGCGGACATCTGTCGAGAACAGGGCGTAACGGTGGATGCCGCCGCCTTTGAGGCCGCCATGCAACGCCAGCGTGAACAGGCGCAGGCGGCGGGCAAATTCAAGATGAGCGACCAACTGACCTATGCGGGCGAACCCACGCGGTTTCAGGGCTACGAACATCTGGAAACCCGCAGCCGCATTCTGGCGCTCTACAAAGAGGGGGCGAGCGTCGCCGAGTTGCGCGAAGGCGAATCCGGCGTCGTGGTGCTGGACGACACGCCCTTTTACGCCGAATCCGGCGGGCAGATGGGCGATAGCGGACAATTGCAGGGCAGCGGCATTTTCGCCGTGGAAGATACGCAAAAAATCCAGGCGGCGGTGTTCGGGCATCATGGCGTGGTCAAGACCGGCGTCCTGCGCGTGGGCGACGCGCTGGAGGCGCGGGTCGACGCGCATCGCCGCGCCGCCACGGCGCGTAATCATTCGGTCACGCACCTGATGCACAAGGCGTTGCGCGATGTTTTGGGCGCGCATGTGCAGCAAAAAGGATCGCAGGTCGATTTTGTCAAAACCCGTTTTGACTTCGCGCACGACGCGCCGCTGGACAAGGCGCAGATTCACGTCATCGAGCAGCGGGTCAACGCCGAAATTCTCGCCAACGCCGCGACCCGTTGCGAGATTATGGAGATTGAGCGTGCCCGGAAAAGCGGCGCGGTCATGCTGTTTGGCGAAAAATATGGCGACAGCGTGCGTGTGCTTTCCATCGGCACATCCCGAGAATTTTGCGGCGGCACGCATGTGGCGCGCACCGGCGACATCGGCTTTTTCAAGGTGATTGGCGAATCCGGCGTCGCGGCGGGAGTGCGGCGAATCGAGGCGGTCACGGGCATCAACGCGCTGCATTGGGCGCAGACGGAAGAAGCGCGGCTGACGGAAATTTCGACCCTGCTCAAGGCGCAGCCCGCCGACGCCGCCGGACGCATTTCCGCTCTGATGGAACACGCGCGCGAACTGGAAAAGGAAATCGCCCGCCTGAAATCGAAACTGGCGGCAAGCCAGGGCGATGATTTGCTCCATCAGGCGCAGGATGTGGGTGGCGTCAAGGTGCTGGCGGCGATACTGGAAGGCGCGGACGCGGCGGTGTTGCGGAGTACGCTGGACAGAATGAAGGATAAACTGAAATCCGCCGTCATCGTGCTGGCGAGCGTCCAGAACGGCAAGGTCATCCTGATCGCGGGCGTTACCGCTGACCTGACCGCCCGGATCAAGGCCGGAGAACTGGTGAATTTCGTCGCGCGCCAGGTTGGCGGAAAAGGCGGTGGCAGGGCGGACATGGCGCAAGCGGGCGGGACGGAGCCGGAAGGGCTGGCGAAGGCATTGGCGGGAGTGAAGGAATGGGCCAGGGAAAGGCAATGAGCTTGCTATTGTCTACACCCACCGAAATTCTCGGCGAACTGGAAAGATATTTGTCAAATGCGCTTCGCGCAGGAGATTTGCGGCTTTCAAATACACATGGTGACGGACGCTCCAATTCGAGTGAAGACGAACGCAGCATTTCGTCTGCGCTGAGACTTTTTGTGCACGCCAACCCGTCTTTCAAGGCGCGTGGATTAACAATTGAAATTGCGCCTCCCCGTCATTGGTATGACTTCTTGGTTTGCACTGGAGATAAGTCTGTATGGCTTCCGGTTAACGTTAAAGTAACCGCCATGCGTGGTCAGGACAATATTTCATCAAAAGAAGGTTTATTTTATGCTGTTACCGGGGTTCGCCTAGAAAAAGTGAGGCTCAATACTTGGGAGCGTTACTGCGAATCCACCGCAAAATATCTCGATCCAGATACGGATGCAGACTACTATTTTCTTGTGGTTTCTAAAAATAACATTGGTAACGTTTTTTGGGCAAGTTTGAAGAAAATAAACCAGGTTGTGCCGAATGGTAACAATCCTCCATTTCAATGCGCTTGGCGTGACAATCAGAAAAGAGTCGATCGCCCATCAAGAGAATCCATTTCCCATTTGTTGAATGTACTGGGAGAAACCTTTCGTTTACGGGCAGATGCTTATTTGCGCTTCAATGAAACACTTGCGCTCCGTTTGCGTGACTTTGATGCGTCTTAGGAGGATATAGCCTGCATGATTATGAAGAAAGTTCTTGATGTTCCAACGCTCGGCCAGGTTTTCACCCCTGAATCCATCGTGCGCACCATGTTGGCGCTTCGGATGAACCGTGGTCGGGTATTGGAGCCGTCAGCGGGGGAGGGGGCGTTTTCGCGGCGCATACCGGGCTGCGTGGCCATTGAGCTGGATGGGCGGATTACGCCGCCCGGCGCGCGGTCGATGGATTTTTTTGCCCTTGGGATGGAGGATCGTTTCGAGACCATTATCGGAAACCCTCCCTACGTCCGTTATCAGGATATTTTCCCCGGAACTAAAAAACTTCTTGACGCAGGGCGCTTCGATGGACGCACGAACCTGTTTTTGTTTTTCATCGAAAAATGTATACGCCATTTGACCGATGGCGGGGAATTGATTTTTATCGTGCCGCGTGAATTCATCAAGCTCACGGCCGCCGCGCGCCTCAATGACTGGCTGTATGAAGAAGGCACAATCACGCACTGGATTGAAACAGGGGACGCGAAAATTTTTTCCGATGCTGTGCCCAATTGCGCGATTTTCCGTTTCGTGCGCGGAGATTTTTCGCGCAAGACGTTCTGCCGACGGATCAATGACGCAGAATGGGAAGAACGGAAAATGACGCATTTTCGCGGGCAGATTGTTTTCACGCATTCGACGCTTTCCGTACCGCTTGACGGACTTTTCGATGTTAAGGTCGGCGGCGTGTCGGGCGCGGACGATATCTATACTCACCCGGAAGGCAATCTCGAATTCGTCTATTCGCGCACGGCAAAAACCGGCGAAACCCGGCGCATGATCTACAACATCCGGCACCCTCATCTGGAACAGTACAAGGCAAGGCTTCTGGCGCGCCGGGTGCAAAAGTTCGACGAAAGTAACTGGTGGCAGTGGGGACGGGATTATTGCAAGATTCCAGGCCCGCGTGTTTATGTGAATGGACGGACCAGAAACAGACGGCCATTTTTCACGCACCCATGCGAAGCATACGATGGTTCCATATTGGCGCTTTTCCCGAAAGTTGAAATGGATGCGCGCCGCGCCGTCGATCTTCTGAATCACGCCGTGCCCTGGGAAGAACTTGGGTTCATTGTCGATGGTCGTTATCTGTTCACGCAGCGTACTTTGGCCACGCTGATGTTGCCCGGCGTATTCTCGGAATTGGGCGGACGCACGTCATGTTTTAAACCAAAACTGGTGAGTTCTGTCGCGCACCAAGGCGGATATGGCGCAAACGAGGGTGGCGGCATTTGTCGGACAAGCCATTGGATGAAGTTGGTAGAGGGCAACCGCGCATGATCCAGTGGTTTCCCGGTCACATGATAGCGGCCCGCAAGAAGGCGGCGGAGACGCTGGCGCGGGTGGATGTGGTGATCGAAGTGCTGGACGCCCGTCTGCCGGAAGCCAGTTGCAACCCCATGATCCGCGCCCTGCGGGAATTCCGGCAACGGCCTTGTCTCAAAGTGTTGAACAAGGCGGATCTGGCGGATCCGGTCGTAACCAGGGACTGGCTGGAATTTTATCGGACGCAGGCACAGGCGGCGCGGCATCCCACCCGGGCGGCAGCGATTTCCTGCAAGAAGCCGGGCGAGGCAGCGCGCATTCCCGCGTTGTGTCGCCAGCTTGCGCCGCACCGCGACGAGTTGGCGAAACCCTTGCGGATGATGATCATGGGCATTCCCAATGTCGGCAAATCCACGTTGATGAACGCGCTGTTAAAAAAAAGGGTGGCGGCGGTCGGCGATGAACCCGCTGTGACCAAATCCCAGCAGACGCTGGATTTGGGACGCGGCATGACGCTCACCGATACGCCCGGCCTGATGTGGCCGAAAATCGAGCGTGAGGCCGACGGCTACATGCTGGCCGCCAGCCACGCCATCGGCGTCAATGCCGTGCCAGGCGAGGAAGTTGCGCTGTTTCTCGCGGACATCCTTCTCGCCCGCTACGCCCCGCTTCTGGCGACCCGCTACCGTTGCAACCCGCAGGGCATGGACGGCGTTGTCCTGCTGGAAGCCATCGCGGAGCGGCGAGGCTGTCGCAACAAAGGGCAAATCGACCGTGAAAAAGCCGCCCTTATCCTGCTCACCGACTACCGTAACGGCGCGTTGGGGCGCATCAGTCTGGAACGTCCGGAAGATCGGAGTTTGTAGTCTGCTCCGGATTGCGCTGGCTATGCCGTCGCTTCCACGTCATGCAGGTGTTCCGCCAGTCGCGTCAGCGTGTCGGCGTAATCTTCGCGCGCGGCGAGCGCGGCTTCCGGCATGGGGGTGACTTCCAGGGTGTTGAGGATCAGCGTATCCATGCTGTTGAAGTATTGCGCCCACCAGACATTCAGGAGGCGGGTGCTGGTGATGCGGCAGTTGCCGTAGCCGCGCGAGAGGATGGACACTTCGCGGTGTCCCAGCCAGTGGTGCAGGGTTTCGAGATCGGCGACATTGACGGGCAGCAGGGTGAGGTTGATGACATGCGCGGGCGCGTCCGGCGCATGTTGTCGGGATTGCGCCAGCAGTTCATGCGCCAATGCCGGAGCGTTCATGATGTCGGGGGAAAAATCGGGCAGCGGCAGATCAGGACGGCTGGCGGCCTGCATGGTCGCGTTCAGCAGGGGCGGGATGGCGCCCGCCTGCAAAAAATCTTCCGCGACGACCTCCGCCGCGTCCAGCGCCAATACCCGCCACAGACCGGCAAAAGCGGTTTCCTGCACCCGCCAGTGCGTAGGCGCATTTATCGGCGCGACATAGGCGCTGACCTCGCCAAAACCCAGCAAATCCCCGACCAGCGCGCGTTCGGCTGCCGACCAGCGACGCAGGTCTTCCGTGACGCGGGTCGCCTCGGCAAAGTCGGTTGCCGCCATGCGCGCCTGTAAATCCCGCAGACGGCGAATGACGTTTGCCAGCAGCGCCGGATCGGCCTGTTCCGGCAAACGCGGCGCGGCAAAGGTAGTCATGTCCTGCGGCATGACGAGATATTCGGGGGCGACTTCGGCGGGTTCGGGTGGATGGACGGCGGTGGCGGCAGCAGCCACGACGGGAATGGGGAAAGGTTGGGTGGCGTGCGGCATGTTTTTTTCGTTGCTGTTGTAAGAGGCGTAACTGTACCGGAAATGGTGGCGAGTACAGCGGGTTGGACAATAGCTTGCCGTCGTTTTCTTGCGTTTATCGCAAAGTGCGATAAATTGAGTCAATAAAACTGATTTCAAATCGCAAGCTGCGCGAATTTTCTACGCTTTACCCAGACGCATTCGTGCCGCTTCAAATCTTCCGCAAGCGCATTGAAAAAGGGAATTTCTGGAATTTCGCGGAATTGACGACGATTTTCAGGGCAGTGGATAAGGTTGGCGACCTATATGTTTTCAACATCGGCGGCAACAAGTACCGCATTGCCGCCGCGATTGCTTTCAATGTCCAGACTATCTGGATAAAAGCGGGAATGACGCACACCGAATACGACCAGGGAAAATGGAAATGAACATCGCGCTTAAAAATAGAAAAGAGGTCGAAGCAGCGTGGAAAGTGCTGTACGTCGCCTTGGGGTTTTCCAGTCCCGTACAGGACGAGGCGCATTATCTCCGGCTTTCCGAATTTGCCGAATCGCTCGCGGATGCCCTGCCGGACGACGCAAGCGAACCGCTTTGGGGTTTGGTGGCGTTGATTACCGAGCGCACGAACGAGTTCGAAGCCCGCGCACACCCGATGCCGAACTTGGAGCCGTGCGAAGTCTTGCGGGAACTGATGGCGGAGTGGGGCTTGAAACAGCGGGACTTGTCCGAAGTTGGCTCGCAGTCCGTCGTATCCGAAATACTGGGCGGCAAACGCGAACTGAATCTGCGGCAAGTCAAGGCGCTCGCCAAACGCTTCAACGTATCGCCGGACGTTTTTATATGAATGAGCGCGTAGGTCGGGTAAGCCGAAGGCGTAACCCGACATTGGACGGTCAAACTCACGCAACCGCTAATTGTCGGGTTACGCTACGCTTACCCGACCTACAGATTGTTGCTCGAATTTACGTCCCCGTCTTCAAAAACTCCGGTAACTGCGGTTCGCGTCCGGCGAGGTCGGGGAAGAAGGCGTCGAGGTCGGCGGGTTGGGGCGTTTGACCGGAGAGGAGCGATTCGAGCGCGTCCAGCGCCTTGTTGATGGCGGCGGCGCGTTCGGGTTCCAGCACTTCGCGGGCGGCGTCGGTGAAGGTGAGCAGCCAGGTTCCCGATGGCTGTTCACCAATCAGGCGCATGTCGATGCTTGCTTCGCCGTTTCTGCCTTGGCAACGCGCAAAACAATCGTTTGTTTCGATGACCTGCATGGGAATGCCGACGCACATTTTCAAACCCCTTCTGCGTCTTGCCACAATAAATTCAAAAAGCGGGCATCGCCAGTGCGCCACGCGCTCATGGCGTCGGGGCGTCCGGTTTCGTAGGCGTTCAGCGCAAGGGCTGCGTCCGCCAAGGTTTCTGCTGTTGCAACCTCGCGTTTAACGCCCGCTGCGCCCCAGCGTTGCAGCCAGCTATGTGCGATTTTCAAGGCTTCAGGCAATTGGGCGTGTACGACGGGCGAGAGACTGCCACCGTAATCTTCCAGTTCTTTCGGCTGTACGCCAATCAGCGTCAGCGCGGACGGCAGATGTCCGGTCAAGGCGGCGGCGGCAAGAACTTCCTGAAAGCCGGTCTGGTGCAGGCTCATTTTTTTCGCCCCCATGAAACGCGGCACGGCATCCTCCGTGATCACTCGCAGCGTCCCCGGCGCGTCACCGTAATCCACGGCGTCAAACACCAGCAGCGCCTCTGCCGTCTGCACGTAGGGCAGGAGATATAGGCCCTGTGTGCCGCCATCCATCAAGGTGACTTCCGCCGGAAAACGCCAGCCCTGCTGCAAGGCTTCGACGCAACGCACGCCAAAACCCTCATCGGCCCACAAAAGATTGCCAATGCCCAGCACCAGAATACGGCATTCGCGCGACCTGGGCGTCATCCCAGTTTTTCCCTCAACAGGGCATTGACTTGCTGCGGATTGGCCTTGCCCTTGGCGGCCTTCATCACCTGACCGACCAGGGCGTTAAAGGCTTTTTCCTTGCCCGCCTTGTATTCGGCGATATTGGCGGCGTTGGCGGCGAGGACTTCATCGACCAGCGTCTCAATCGCGCCTGTGTCAGTAATCTGTTTTAGCCCCTCTTTTTCGATAATCGCATCGGCGCTTTCGCCGTTCCCTGACCACAGGCGCTCAAACACCTTGCGGGCGATGGCGTTGGAAAGGGTATTGTCGACAATGCGTTTGACCAGTCCGCCCAGTTGTTCGGCGCGAACGGGCGCGGCGGCGATATCCAGTCCTTCCTTGTTCAGCCGTCCCGCCAGTTCGACCATCACCCAGTTGGCGCAGGGTTTGGCGGTAGTGGCGTGACTACCGCCAGCGGCCTTGACCGCAGCTTCATAGTAATCCGCAGTCTCCGCCGTGGCGGTGAGCGTCGCGGCGTCGTAGGCGGAAAGGCCATAATCGTGGATAAACCGCTGTTTTCGCGCCTGGGGCAATTCCGGCAATTCGCCTCTTACCCGCGCGATCCAGTCGGCGGCGATGACAAGCGGCAAAAGGTCAGGGTCGGGGAAATAACGGTAATCGTGCGCGTCTTCCTTGCTACGCATGGCGCGAGTCTCGCCCGTGGCGGGGTCAAACAGCACCGTGGCCTGTTCGATTTTGCCGCCGTCTTCCAGCGTTTCAATCTGCCAGCGGATTTCGGCTTCGATGGCTTCTTTCAGAAAGCGGAAGGAATTGAGATTCTTGATTTCCCGCCGCGTCCCTAGCGGCGCGCCGGGGCGGCGCACGGAAACATTGGCGTCGCAGCGAAACGAGCCTTCCTGCATGTTGCCGTCGCAAATGCCAATCCAACGCACCAGCGTATGCAGCGCCTTGGCGTAGGCCACCGCTTCATCGGCGGAGCGCATGTCCGGCTCGGTGACGATTTCCAAGAGCGGCGTTCCGGCGCGGTTCAGGTCGATGCCGGTCTTGCCGTGAAAATCCTCGTGCAGGGATTTCCCCGCGTCTTCTTCCAAATGGGCGCGGGTCAGATTCACCCGTTTTTCACAGACGTTTTCCCCGTTGCCTACCGTGATGTTGAGCATACCGCCCAGCACCACCGGCAGTTCGTACTGGCTGATCTGGTAGCCCTTGGGCAGGTCGGGATAAAAATAATTCTTGCGCGCGAAGATGGATTTTTCCGCAACTTCGGCCTCAACCGCCAGACCAAAACGAATCGCACAGTCTACCGCGCCCTTGTTCAACACCGGCAAAACACCGGGCAGCGCCAGATCCACCGGCGAAGCCTGGGTGTTGGGCGCGGCGCCAAAGGCGGTAGACGCGCCGGAAAAAATCTTGGCAACCGTCGCCAGTTGTACATGCGTTTCCAGACCGATAACGACTTCCCAATCTTTCATGTGCGTTTCCTTGGTTTTTCAGTTTTCAATGTTCGAGCAGAACCGAACGCAGACCGGGACATTCGACAAAAGGGTCAAAATCCCGATCACTGTAGAACAGCGACCAACTATTTTCGATGCAGCAGGTCGCAATCAAGGTGTCCACGGTTTTACGCATGGTAACGCCGCGCGCGCAACTGGCGAAAATTCCGCGCGGCGGCGAGCGCGATTTCATACCCTGCCAAATCGGTAGTCAAGAACGGCGTCATGAGTGTGCGAGCCTGATTGAAATCGTGTTCGTGTGCGAAGCCGCGCAGGACTTCTATCAGAATCAGGTCGTTCACCGCTATCGGTTCCACACCTGCAAGCGCATTCAGCCTGTCCGTCTACGCCGTGGCGCCGCCCCGGAAGTAGTCGATCCAGACGCTGGAATCGACCGAAACCATCCGTCTTGCCGCATCGCCACTGCTTCGCACTTGGTCTTCCGTCTCGTAACCCGCAAGACTTCGTCCATCAGTTTATCGTCAATGGCGATGTTGGTGCGCATGGTGTGTAATCTTTGTTTTCAATATACACATTGTAGAGGCTTCAAGTAGTAGAG
>JAIRZG010000170.1 GCA_031267345.1 Zoogloeaceae bacterium | reverse complement strand
GATGTAGTTGTAGCCGCGCGTCGCGCCGATGGCGTAAGCGCCAATCGCCATGCCTTCGATGACGGCATGCGGGTTGTAGCGCAGCAGGTCGCGGTCTTTGAAGGTGCCCGGCTCGCCTTCGTCGGTGTTGCAGACCAGATACTTGTCACCGGGGAGCGAACGGGGCATGAAGCTCCATTTCAGTCCAGTGGGAAACCCCGCGCCGCCGCGACCGCGCAGGACAGACGCCTTGATGTCGGCAATGATTTGTTCCGGCGAGGTTCTTTCCGCGAGGATTTTTTTGAGCACGGCATAACCGCCGCGCGCCACGTAGTCTTTCAGTTGCCAGCCGTCATCCCCATTGAGACCCGCGGTGAGCACCGGATGGATTGCGCCCTGGATTGCCATTATTCGCATCCTTCCAACAGTTGGTCGATACGCTCCGGCGTCATCGAACCGCACATGTGACGGTTGTTGACCAGCATTACCGGCGCGTCGCCGCAAGCCCCCATGCACTCGCCTTCGACAAGGGTGAATTTGCCGTCCGGCGTGGTTTCACCAAAGCCGATACCCAGTTTTTCCTGCACATATTTGGCGGCGTGATAACCCCCCGACAAGGCGCAGGGCAGATTGGTGCACACCGTGAGCTTGTATTTGCCGACCGGTTTCAGGTCGTACATATTGTAGAAGGTAGCAACCTCAAGCGCCGCGACGGGCGGCAGTCCGAGATAGTTCGCCACGGCTTCGATGGCTTCCGGCGGCAGCCAGCCTTTCTCTTCCTGCGCCAGCGCCAGACAGGCCATAACGGCAGAGCGTTGTTGCCCGGCCGGGTATTTGGCGACTTCGCGATCGAATCGTTGGAATGTTTCAGCGGTAAACATACTTTTCATCCATGTTCGCCCAACAAGAGGGCAAAGAAAGCCGCGCGCATGTCAGGAAGCGGACTTCGTCATGTCCTGCCCAAAGCAGAGGACGTAGCCATTCAGGTCGCGGATGTAGATTTCCCGCATGCCGTAGAAGGTGTCGTGCATATCCCGCACCACTTCGCACACGGGTTTCAGCCTTGCCGCCAGTGCATCGACATCGTCGACCTCGAAATAAAAGGTCAGCGTCCCGCCCATGATCGCCGCATTTGCGAAGACCGGAACATCTTCCGCCAGGCTCTTACGTTCCTGGAACATCAACTCAATATCGCCATGCCGGACGAGGGCATAGATGATCGGCTTTCCGGCGTCGTACTCAAAGAGAATATCCTCCGCACGCTTCGAATGCGCGGGCATCGACATGACGTGCTCGAAGCCGAGCGAGTCCCGGTAAAACGCGAAGGTGGCGTGTATGTCGTCCACCATCATGCTGGTCCAGAATTTTTTCAGCATGGCTACTCCCTTACCTGTCAATCTCACCGAACACAATGTCCTGCGAGCCGATAATCGTCACCACGTCGGCCAACATGTGACCACGCGCCATTTCGTCCATCGCCGCCAGATGCGCGAAACCCGGCGCGCGGATTTTCAGGCGATAGGGTTTGTTGGCGCCATCGGAAATGGCGTAAATGCCGAATTCGCCTTTCGGATGTTCAATCGCCGCGTAGGCTTCGCCTTCCGGCACATGGATGCCTTCCGAACAAAGTTTGAAATGGTGAATCAGGCTTTCCATGTTCGATTTCACTTCGGCCCTGGGCGGCGGCGTGACCTTGTGGTCGTCACTCATCACCGGCCCCGGATTCACCCGCAGCCAGTTGATGCACTGGCGGATGATGCGATTGGACTGCGCCATCTCCTCCATCCGCACCAGATAGCGGTCATAGGAGTCCCCCGTAACGCCCACCGGCACGTCGAATTCCACCTTGTCATAAGCGGCGTAAGGCTGTTTTTTCCGCAAATCCCATTCCACGCCGGAACCGCGCAGCATCGCGCCGGTAAAACCCAGTTGCTTCGCCCGCTCCGGCGAGACGACGCCGATATTGACAAGCCGCTGTTTCCAGATGCGGTTATCGGTCAGGAGCGTGTGGTATTCGCCATGATGTTTGGGAAAACGGTCGGTAAAATCTTCCAGAAAATCCAGCAACGACCCTTGACGGTTTTCGTTCATCGCCTTGACCGTCCTGGCGTTTTTCCATTGGGATACTTCGTATTGCGGCATCCGGTCGGGCAGATCGCGGTACACGCCGCCAGGACGGTAATAGGCCGCGTGCATCCGCGCGCCGGAGACGGCTTCGTAGACATCCATCAAGTCTTCGCGCTCGCGGAAGGTATAGAGGGTCATGGTCATCGCCCCCACATCCAGCCCGTGACAGCCAATCCACAACAGATGATTCAGGATGCGCGTCACTTCATCCAGCATGGTGCGGATATAACGCGCGCGCTCCGGCGCTTCGATGCCCAGCAATTTTTCCACCGCCAAACAGTAGGCGTGTTCGTTGCACATCATGGAAACGTAATCGAGGCGATCCATATACGGCACGGATTGCGCCCAGGTGCGCGTTTCCACCAGCTTTTCCGTGCCGCGATGCAACAGGCCGACATGCGGATCGGCGCGTTCCACCACTTCGCCGTCCATTTCCAGCACCAGCCGCAACACGCCATGCGCCGCCGGATGTTGCGGGCCGAAGTTCAGGGTGTGATTGCGAATTTCAGCCATGTTCAAGGTCTCCATCGCACGCCGCGTGGCGCGTATTTCGCCGGATACGCGGCGCGGTTTCGCGCGGCGTGATGCTCACCGGCTGATACACGACCCGCCCCGCCTGTTCGTCATAGCGCATTTCCACATGCCCGGCGAGCGGAAAATCCTTGCGGAGCGGATGACCGACAAAACCATAATCCGTCAGGATGCGGCGCAAATCCTCATGGCCTTCAAAAACGACGCCCAACAAATCAAAGGCTTCGCGCTCATACCAGTTGGCGGAAGCCCACAATGAAGTCAGGGAAGGCAGCAGCGGAAAATCGTCATTCAAGGCAAACACCCGCACCCGCAAGCGCCAGTTATGGGCAAGTGAAAGCAAATGCGCGACCACAGCAAAACGCCGCCCCGTCCAGTTCTCTCTATACTCCGAATAATCCACGCCGCATAAATCGATCAATTGCTCGAAACCCAGTTCCGGCGCGTCCCGCAGGTCACGCATGACTGATTCATAATCGGCGGCGGCGACTTCCAGGCTGAGTTCATCCAGCGCGAGCGTGAGGCTTTGTATGCGTCCGGCAAGCTGCTGCGTCAGGACGGTTTTCAAGGTTTCGAGTTTGGCGGACATGACAATCAGCGGGCAATGGTGGACGTGCGGCGGATTTTGTTCTGCAACTGGAGAATGCCGTAAATCAGCGCCTCCGCCGTCGGCGGACAGCCGGGCACATAAATATCCACCGGGACAATGCGATCACAGCCGCGCACCACGGCGTAGGAATCATGGTAATAGCCGCCGCCATTGGCGCAGGAACCCATCGAAATCACCCAACGCGGCTCCGCCATCTGGTCATAGACCTTTCTCAGCGCCGCCGCCATCTTGTTGGTCAGGGTGCCGGCGACGATCATCACATCCGACTGGCGCGGCGAAGGCCGGAAGACAATACCGAAACGGTCGAGGTCGTAGCGGGCGCATCCGGCGTGAATCATCTCCACCGCGCAACAGGCCAGACCGAACGTCACCGGCCACATGGAGCCGGTGCGCACGTAGTTGATCAGCGCGTCCGCCGATGTGGTGACAAAGCCCCGCTCAAGTATGCCTTCTATCGACATCGTTCACTCCCAATCCAGCGCGCCCCTGGCCCAGGCGTAGGCATCCCCGACCAGAATGATGAGCAGGAACACCAACGCTTCGATGAAGCCGAAAAGCTGTATGTTGTCGCTTGCCGCCACCTCCTTGAACACCGCGCCCCAAGGGAAGAGAAAGGCGATTTCCAGATCAAAGAGGATAAAAATGATGGCCATCAGGTAATAACGCACGTCGAACTTCATACGCGCGTCATCAAAGGCCGCAAAGCCGCATTCGTAAGCCGAAAGCTTTTCGGCGTCCGGGTGCTGCGGCGCGATGAACCAGCCCAGAATTACCGGCAGGATGCCGATAAACAACCCGACAAGAATGAACAGCAAAATCGGAAAATAATTTTCCAGCATGGCTATGGCGTCTGTTGGTCAAGAAACGGGCAGAGTTTCCGCCTGCCCTTGCGTTGCTGTAATTCTGGTGCCGACGGCGAGACTCGAACTCGCACAGCGTAAAGCCACTACCCCCTCAAGATAGCGTGTCTACCAATTTCACCACGTCGGCCTGAAATTTTGCGGGCGCGATGGCGGTGATAACCACCGCATCGCCCTGCCCTCCTCTTCCCCGGTCTATTGGGGAATATTGTCGGCTCTGGAGGCCGCTGCATCCTGCGCTTCGCCTTCCGTTACCGGCTCGTCGGTGACGGCGGGCGGCGTTGAGGCGGGCGGCGCGGATTGTACAACACCCTCCATGATGCTGCCAGAGCTTTTTGGCGCGCTGAAAGACAGATGCGCCAACCCCAGACTGGTGAGGAAAAACACCGCCGCCAGCACCGCCGTGCTGTGGCTCAAAAAGTTCGCCGAGCCGGAAGATCCGAAAAGACTGCCGGACGCGCCACTGCCAAAGGCCGCGCCCATGTCTGCGCCCTTGCCATGCTGCATCAGCACCAGACCGATAACGCCCAGCGCCGCCAGAATGTGTATCATCAATACCAGAAGTAACCAGTTCATCGCAAAATCCTCTGCCCTGTTTGTTGTATCAAGGGTTAACCGCCCGGCAAATCGCCAGGAACTCATCGGCATTCAAAGCCGCGCCGCCGACCAGCGCGCCATCAATATCCGGCGCGGCGAAAAGCTGCGCCGCATTGTCCGCCTTGACGCTGCCGCCATAGACGATACGCAATTTTTCCGCTATTGCCGCATCCCGCAACGCCACCTGCTGACGCAAGGCCAGGTGCACCGCCTGCGCCGCTTCCGGCGTCGCCGTCCGCCCCGCGCCAATCGCCCAGACCGGTTCGTAGGCCAGTACCGCGTTGGCAAGCGAATGAACGCCGTAGCGCGCCAGCACTGCCTCCAGTTGCCGCATAACCACGGTCAAGGTTTCCCCCACCTGCCGTTCGGCAAGCGTCTCCCCCAGGCACAACACCGGAATCAGCCCCGCCGCCTGCGCCGCGCCGAATTTTTGCGCCACAAGCGCATCCGTCTCCTGATGCAGACTGCGTCGCTCCGAATGCCCGACCAGCGCATGGCGACAGCCGAATTCCACAAGCATAGTCGCCGCAACTTCGCCGGTATACGCGCCAGCGGCATGAATGCTGACATCCTGCGCGCCCAGAGCGAGCGTTGCGCCGGAAAGCAGTCGGGCTGCCTGATCCAGATAGGGAAAAGGCGGAAAAACCGCGACTTCCATCGTTTTGCATACCGACAACCCCGCCCGCAACTTTTCCAGCAACGCCGCATTGGTCGCCAACGCGCCATTCATTTTCCAGTTTCCGGCAACGAAAGCGGGGCGAACGGGGGACATGCGAAACAGCCTTAAAAAAGAGGCAGGATTATAGCGATAATTTCCCGTAGCGCAAAGCGTCGGTCATTTTACGCCGCTTTGTCCTTCGCCCCTGAGGCTCACCAGCAATACGCCCGCCAACACCAGCGCCGCGCCGATCATCTGGTGCAGGGAAAGGGCTTCATCCAGCCACTGCCAGCCGAAAAAAATCGTCCCCAACGGGCCGACCGCGCCAATCAGCACCGTGCGGGAAGCGCCAATGCGTCGGATGGCGGCGGAAAGCATGAACACGGGCAACACGGTGGAAAACACCGCCATCGCAATGCCCAACGCGTAGACCTGCCAGGGCAGAATCAACGCCGTCAGCGGCTGACTGGCGGCAAAATGCGCCAGTACGCCCAGCGTGGAGACCAACATGCAGAGCGCGGTGAACCGGGCGCTGCCCAGACGCGCGATCATTGGCGCGCTGCCGGTAAGATACAGCGCGTAGCAAAAACTGGAAGCCAGCACCAGCGCGCCGCCTGTCCATACCGCAGAACCCTGCCCGATGACGTTCAGATCGTGCGCGAAGGCAAAACCGATGCCGATGTAGGAAAGCAGGATGGAACACACTTCCCGTCCGGAAAGGCTTTTTTTGAAGACGATGACCGCAATCAGCACGGTGAAGGTCGGATAGGTATAGAGAATCAGCCGTTCCAGTCCGGCGGAAATATATTGCAGGCCGATAAAATCCAGCAGTGTGGAACCGTAATAGCCCAACATGCCCAGCGCCGCAAGGATCAGATAATCCCGTCGACCCAAAGCCGGAGCCGACCGCCCGGATTTCCAGCCCACCCAGGCAAACACCGGCAGGGAAATCAGCATCCGCAAGGCAATCAGGGTCACGGCGCTGATCGGCCAGGCATAGGCCAGCTTGACGAAAATGGCCTTGAGGGAAAATCCCAGCGCCGCGAATAACGCCAGCAGAACGCCTGCGCGTTCGGCGGAAACATCATGCCCCATTACGCTCCATCCCGCGCAAAACGTTCATTAAGCCAGTTTTTCAGCGCAATCACAATCATATTGCAAGCAGGCATGGCGATGCCCGGGCGGGCGTTATACCCGCCTGCCTCGAAACTTCCACGCCGCCCTTGAAGATCGGGAGGCGCGTCAAGCGCGGGTACGGATACCGGATTCCGAAATGTTCGACGTTTTCCCGCCTTCCCGGTTAAAATTACGCTTTCCCGCACGTGTCTTTCCATGACCAAATACATCTTCGTTACCGGCGGCGTGGTGTCCTCTCTGGGCAAGGGCATTGCCGCCGCGTCGCTTGGCGCCATTCTTGAATCACGCGGCATCCGGGTGACGCATCTCAAGCTCGACCCCTACATCAATGTGGATCCGGGCACCATGTCGCCGTTTCAGCATGGCGAGGTTTTCGTCACCGAAGACGGGGCGGAAACCGATCTCGACCTTGGGCATTACGAACGCTTCACCAGCGCGCGGATGTCCAAACGTAACAATTTCACCACCGGACAAGTCTACGATTCCGTGTTGAAAAAGGAGCGGCGGGGCGAGTATCTGGGCAAGACGGTGCAGGTGATTCCGCACATCACCGACGAGATCAAGCAGAAAATCAAGGCGGGCGCCGAAGGCGCGGACGTGGCGATTGTCGAGGTCGGCGGCACGGTGGGCGACATCGAATCCCTGCCCTTTCTCGAATCCATCCGCCAGATGGGACTGGAAGAAGGGCGCGTCAATACCTGCTACATCCACCTGACCCTGTTGCCCTACATCCCCACGGCGGGCGAACTGAAAACCAAGCCGACACAGCATTCGGTCAAGGAATTGCGGGGAATCGGCATCCAGCCCGACATCCTGCTCTGCCGCGCCGACCGTTCCATGCCTTCGGAAGAACGGCGCAAAATCGCGCTCTTTTGCAATGTCATGCCGGAAGCGGTCATCGAGTGTCTGGACGCGGATTCCATCTACAAGATTCCCGGCATGTTGCACGAGCAGATGATGGACGAAATCGTCTGCCATAAACTCTCCATTCTCGCCAAAGCCGCCGATTTGTCGATCTGGGAAAAGCTGATCGACGCGCTCGAACACCCGCAACACACGCTGGACATCGCCTTTGTCGGCAAATACGTCGATCTCACCGAATCCTACAAATCCCTGATCGAAGCCATCAACCACGCGGGAATGCACACCCGCTGCAAGGTCAATATCCACTTCATTGATTCCGAGACGCTGGAAACCGACGGCATCGACGCCCTGAAAAACATGGATGGCATACTGGTTCCCGGCGGCTTCGGCAAGCGCGGCACGGAAGGCAAGATCGCCGCCATCCGCCACGCCCGCGAGCATAAAACGCCATATCTGGGCATTTGTCTGGGGATGCAGATGGCGGTAGTGGAATTCGCCCGCAATGTGGCGGGGCTGACCGGCGCGCATTCCAGCGAATTCGCGCCGGATACGCCCTATCCGGTGATCGGCCTGATTACCGAATGGCTGGACGCTTCCGGCAAGATGGAAAAGCGCAGTCAGGATTCCGATCTGGGCGGCACCATGCGTCTGGGCGGGCAGACCTGCCAGTTGCGGGAAAGCAGCAAGGCGCGGGAAATTTACGGCAAGCCGGAAATCATCGAACGTCACCGCCATCGTTACGAAGTGAACAACACGCTCCTCGCGCAACTGGAAGCCAGGGGGCTGATCGTCTCCGGTCGCGCCCCCGGCACGAACCTTTGCGAGATGATCGAACTCGCCGCCGAGGCGCATCCGTGGTTTGTCGGCTGCCAGTTCCATCCGGAATTCACGTCCAACCCGAGACAGGGGCATCCGCTGTTTACCGCCTACATCAAGGCCGCGCTGACCTGCAAACTGGGAAAAACGACATGAAGCTCTGCGGCTTTCCCATTGGTCTTGACCGTCCCTTTTTTCTGATCGCGGGGCCGTGCGCGGCGGAATCGCTGGAACTCTGCGTTGAAGTGGCGGGGACGTTGAAAGAAGTCTGCGGGCGCTTGAACATTCCCTACATTTTCAAAGCCTCTTATGACAAAGCCAATCGCACCTCCGGCAAATCGGCGCGCGGCCCGGGGGTGGAAGCGGGGCTGAAATTGCTTGACGCGGTGCGGCGGCAGGTGGGTGTGCCGATACTCACCGATGTGCATGACGAGCGCGACATTGCCGCCGTCGCCGCCGTGGCGGATGTGCTGCAAACTCCGGCTTTTCTTTGTCGGCAGACCGATTTTATCCACGCCGTCGCCGTCTGCGGCAAGCCGGTGAATATCAAAAAAGGGCAGTTCCTCGCTCCCGGCGACATGAAAAACGTGGTGGACAAGGCGCGCGAAGCCAATCCGGACGCCAGCCTCATGGTCTGCGAGCGCGGCGCGTCCTTCGGCTACAACAATCTGGTGTCTGACATGCGTTCGCTGGCGATCCTGCGCGATACCGGCTGTCCGGTGGTGTTTGACGCCACGCATTCGGTGCAGCTTCCCGGCGGGCAAGGCGGCAGTTCCGGCGGGCAGCGCGAATTCGTGCCGGTGCTGGCGCGCGCGGCGGTTGCCGTCGGCATTGCCGGTCTCTTCATGGAAACCCACCCCAACCCGGAAAAAGCCTGGTCGGACGGCCCCAACAGCTGGCCGCTGGCGCGTATGGAAAGTCTGCTCGCCACGTTGACTGCGCTTGATGAAACCGTCAAGGCCAATGGTTTTGACGAATTGCATAACCTTGCTTTATGCTGACTCAAAAGCACCCACAATGACCAACATCAGACCCAAGCTGTTCTATACCACACCCCTCGGTGAAGCCCATTTAGGTGACAGCTTGGCTTTTCTGCCTCAAATTGAGAGTGAATCTGTCGATCTCATTCTCACTTCCCCGCCTTTCGCGTTGAAACGCAAAAAAGAATATGGAAACGAAGATGAGGACAAGTATGTAGATTGGTTCATGGGTTTTGCTGGACATCTGCGCCGTATTCTTAAACCTACAGGTTCCTTTGTTCTCGACTTGGGTGGCGCATACATGCCCGGCTTTCCGGTACGCAGCATCTATATGTTTGAACTGTTGGTGCGACTGGTCAGGGAAACCGGGTTTTACCTTGCACAAGAGTTTTATCATTACAACCCCGCGCGCCTCCCCGCACCAGCAGAATGGGTTAACGTTCGACGCATTCGGGTGAAGGATAGCGTGAACGTAGTATGGTGGTTGTCAAAATCGCAAAATCCAAAAGCCGACAATCGCAGGGTATTAAAACCCTACAGCGACAGCATGAAAAACCTGCTGAAAAACGGCTATGTAGCAAAATTACGCCCAAGCGGTCATGACATTTCGGACAACTTCAGACGTGATAATGGCGGCGCCATTCCTCCAAATTTGCTTGAACTGGCAAATACTGACAGCAACAGCGCCTACCAGAAAATGTGTCGCGCCGCCGGGCTGAAAATTCACCCAGCCCGCTTTCCATCAGGTTTCGCGGAATTCTTTATCAAATTTTTGACTGACGAAGGTGATCTGGTTTATGACATGTTTGCGGGTTCAAACACTACCGGTCTGGTTGCAGAGACGCTTGGACGGTATTGGCTGGCCTCAGAAATTTCCCGGGAATATCTGGAAGGAAGTATTTTCCGTTTTGATTCTTTTCCACTTGATCGCGTAATTTCCAAAACAACTAGCAGAGGGACCGCCAATGGCCTCGCCACTCAGCTTTAAGCAGTTACTTGCCCAGATATTGGACGCTGTTGACGCAAGTGGTTGGCAAGCTCTGATTCTGGACTCTAGCAAGCCTTTCAGGCTTCGTCTGTTTCGTAGCAATGAAAAGGGATTTGACGTTTGTATCTACATCTGGAATTGTACTCATGGCGGTAGCGCCGCCCGCGCCAAAAACGAATACCGTATACAACTTACCGGTGTTGTACCCAGCGCAGGTCTTGGGGAAACTACGCTGCTGCTGGGGTGGCACTCTGGGTACGAGGTTTTCGTAGGTTTTGACATTCAGAAACACGATGAACAATCTTCGCAATCTCCTTCGATTCAGGTAAAAGAGGAAACCCTGCAAGATGCCCATTCACGCGCTTTTTCCATCCATCATCGCCAAAATGGAGAAATAGCGGTTGCGTTTCGTTCTGAGTTTCTGGTTGAGTACGCGCTAAATGCAGCATCTCTCCATCTTACCGGAAAAGCCGCTATCAATGATATGTCGTTATTGAATAACCTTGATATGTTGACCGAGACACAGATTACCAAGGTAAAGAATCAAGAACGTCAGATCATTCTTTCGCAGATTGCCCGTAAATACCGTACTGCCGATTTCCGAAAACGAGTACTTGGAGCCTACGAACACCGCTGTGCAGCCTGTGGTATTCAGTTGAAACTAATTGATGCGGCGCATATCATTCCTGTAGCCGCCGCCACAAGTACTGATGAAACCCAAAACGGAATTGCGCTGTGCAAACTGCATCATACCGCTTTTGATCGGAATCTTCTGTCATTTGACGAAAAGTACAAGATCGAAATCAGCAATGCAGAAGTAAGCAGACTGGCAGCCGAAAATCTTGTAGGCGGCCTGAAAAAATTTAAACAACATCTGCGAACAGCCATAATTCTACCCAATGATCGGCGAGATTATCCTTTGCCACAATATATTGCCGAAGCCCGAAAAGTACGACATTGGATTCAGGATTGAGCTATCCCGTTTTTAACATTCATTATGCAATTCACAGGAGAAAACCATGAGTTCAGTTGTTGATGTCATCGCCCGCGAGATTCTTGATTCACGCGGCAATCCCACGGTTGAGTGCGACGTGCTGCTTGAATCCGGCGTCATGGGGCGCGCTGCCGTACCTTCCGGCGCGTCCACCGGCTCGCGCGAGGCCATTGAACTGCGTGACGGCAACAAAAACCGCTATCTGGGCAGGGGCGTCTTGCAGGCGGTGGAGCACATCAACACCGAAATTTCCGAAGCCATCATCGGCCTGGACGCGCAGGAACAAGCCTTCATCGACCAGACCCTGATCGATCTCGACGGCACGGAAAACAAATCGCGGCTGGGCGCGAACGCCATTCTCGCCGTTTCCATGTCTGTCGCCCGCGCCGCCGCCGAAGAATCCGGCCTGCCGCTCTACCGCTATTTCGGCGGCATGGGGCCGATGCAGATGCCGGTTCCGATGATGAACATCATCAACGGCGGCGCGCATGCCAACAACAGTCTGGACATTCAGGAATTCATGATTATGCCGGTTGGCGCGGTGACTTTCCGCGAGGCGCTGCGCTGCGGCGCGGAAACCTTCCATGCCCTGAAAAAGCTGCTCGATAAAAAAGGCCTCTCCACCGCCGTGGGCGACGAAGGCGGTTTTGCCCCCAACTTGAAGCGCCACGCCGAAGCCATCCAGCTTATCCTGCAAGCCATTGAACAGGCGGGTTATATCCCCGGCAAGGACGTGCTGATCGCGCTCGATTGCGCCGCTTCCGAATTCCACAAGGACGGCAAATACCACCTCGCGGGCGAAAAACTGACGCTTTCCGCCGCGCAGTTTGTCGATTATCTGGCGAACCTTGCGGAACAATTTCCCATCGTCTCGATTGAAGACGGCATGGCGGAAGGCGACTGGGCAGGCTGGAAACTCCTGACCGAACGGTTGGGCAAAAAGGTGCAGATTGTCGGTGACGACCTTTTCGTCACCAACACCCGCATCCTGAAAGAAGGCATACAAAAAGGCGTCGCCAATTCCATCCTGATCAAGATCAACCAGATCGGAACCCTGTCGGAAACCTTCGCCGCCGTGGAAATGGCCAAACGCGCCGGTTACACCGCCGTCATTTCGCACCGTTCCGGCGAAACCGAGGACAGCACCATCGCCGACATCGCCGTGGGACTCAACGCCGGACAAATCAAGACCGGCTCGCTGTCGCGTTCCGACCGCGTCGCCAAATACAACCAGCTGCTGCGTATCGAGGAAGACCTGGGCGACACCGCCGCCTATCCAGGACGCGAAACTTTTTATAATCTTCGCTAGGAAACTTTGAACAGGCCGGAATTCGTCATTTCCGCGCAAGCGGGAATGACGGTGATTCGGGAGGCATCCGAAGTCGCGTCGTCATTGAATACAGGAAACCGATTCATTATGTCCATACGTTTTCTCGCGCTGCGCGTCCTGCGGGCTTTAAAGCAACCCGCGCGACGGGAATTCCTTTCCCGCAGCTTTTGACGCGCACTTGCCGGAATGACCTATCCCCATGCGCTGGTTCACCTTTGCCCTCCTCGCCCTCTTGCTGCTGCTGCAATACCCGTTGTGGTTTGGCAAGGGCGGTTGGCTCAAGGTGTGGGAATATGACCGCCAGCTTCAGCAACATCAGGAAGCCAGTCAGCGGCTTGAAATCCGCAATACCGGCCTTGACGCCGAAGTGCGCGACCTGAAGACCGGCTACGACGCCATCGAAGAACGCGCCCGCTTTGAACTCGGCATGATCAAACGCGACGAAGTGTTTATTCCCCTCCCGGAAGACGGCGTACCAAAAGACAGCGAAACGTCTGACGCGGACGCGCCACAATAGCCGGAAAACCCTGTATCCTGCGCCGGTTTTTACAGTCTTCCGTCCGCTGTCTTCCGTCCTCTGGAATGCAGCCCGCATTCCCTGGTTTCCGGGTCTTCCCACCACCAGCGACCGGCGCGGATGTCTTCGCCCACCGCCAGCGCGCGGGTGCAGGGAGCGCAGCCGATGCTGGGGTAGAAGCGGTCATGCAGCGGGTTGTAGGGAATATTCCGGCTGCGGATGTAGCCCCAGACTTCCTTCTCACTCCAGTCCGCCAGCGGGTTGAATTTTTCCAGTCCATGTTCGGCGTCGAATTCCTGCGCGGCAAGCCCTTGGCGTGTGGCGGACTGCTGGGCGCGCATTCCGGTAATCCAGGCTTTACAGTCCATCAGGGCGCGCCGCAACGGTTCGACCTTGCGGATGCGGCAACATTGACGCCGCGCCGCGACGGAAGCGTAAAAGGCGTTGATGCCGTGCGTGGAAACAAAGGCTTCCAGCGCCGTATGTTCGGGGTAAAAGACTTCAAAACGTCTGCCGTAATGCTGTTCAACAGCCGCCAGCAGGTCGCAGGTTTCCGGGTGCAGACGTCCGGTATCCAGCGTGAAGATACGGATGGGCAGCGCGTTTTTCAGGATCAGATCCGCAAGCGCCATGTCTTCCGCGCCCAGACTGCTGGCGAAGGCGGCGGGCGCGTGGTCGCGGGCAATGCGGCGCAGACAGTCTTCGGCGGCGGTGACTTTGCCCGCCAGCGTTTGCAGCAATTCCGGAGTGAGTGGCGGATGCGTGGCGGGATTTTGCGGCAGGTTCTTTTGCGGCAAGGGGGTAAAAGCGCTCATGTTCTGGATTCCTGATAAAACCCGTTGTCGGGCGTCTGGAGGTTTTAGGCAGTTGTCTGGCAAACCTCACCCAGAAAACGGCCTTCCGGCCCGAAACTGCGTTCCAGCATACTGAAATGTCCGTCAGTATGCGCCAGCATCAGGGTGGAAGCGCGGGTGCCGTAGTCGGGCGTAGCGATAAAAATGGCGGAGAGCATCCGCTCCACGGCGAACGGTACGCCGGTTTGGGGAAGTTCCGCATCGTCCGCGAGATCGCGATCCGCGAGCAAGCGGAAAAAAGCCGCTTTGTCGGGCAGGGTGGCGAGGGCGGCGACAAAGGCGGCTTTGGCGCGTCTCAACTTGGGCCAGGGCGTGTCCAGCCGATGATTGGAAAGCCCATACACACCGGGCGGCAACGCCACGGGTTGCGCGTCGTTCCGGTTGGAGCCATAGCAGAGTTCCTGGCGATTACCGACAATCAAGTTAAATCCAGCATAGGATTCCATCTGTATTTCTTTAATGAATTCAATGGGTTGCAAGTTGCTCGCAAAATAGTTTTGCACAAGGCTGCCGCGCGAGCGCGGCGCGTCGTTCTCGCGCGGCTGACGCACATTGGTCACGGCGGCGAAGCGCCCGTCCGCATGGCAGGCCAGCCAGCCGCCGCCCGCCTGCGCGTCCCGCCCGCCAATGATTTCCGGATCCTCGCGCCAACGCGCCAGCGGCAAGGCGGGACGGCGATACGCCTCATCCCGGTTGGCCGCCAGCGCCAGCGGAAAGTCGGCGGCAACCCGCCAGGCGAAAAGAATCAGGCACATGGCATAACACCGGGGGAGGTCTTCATTTGAGCCTTGTATAAAAAACGGAAAACCGCGCCGACGGCTTTCCCGCCGCGCCGTCATTCTAAATCCTGAATAATCTGAAAGGGAAAAACCCGGTCAATCGCATGAATTGATGATGACGGAACCGCCCGAATCTCCCCGCTCTCCGTGTGGAAACAGGAGTTCCTCCCCTTCATTCACGCCCTCTCCCTTACCTGTTTAGTCCCACGATGTGCCGAAAATCGTCAGTTTTTGCGGCCTGTGGCGGCGTTCTATGGTCAGGTTTTTGCGGAAAGGCCGGATGGCATGGGCAATGTGCGCATGGCATGGTTCTTGATACAGTCTTGCCAGCGGTTCCCGCTGTTCTTTTTCAAAGGAGATTGAAATGAAGAAACTTCAACAAGGCTTCACCCTCATCGAACTGATGATCGTGGTCGCCATCATCGGCATTCTGGCCGCCATCGCCATTCCGCTGTATCAGGATTACATCGCCAAGACGCAAGCCACGCGGGTGTATGGCGAAACGAGCAACCTGCGCACCGCCATCGAGCTATGCATCCTGGAAGGTCGCACCGCGCTGGGTACGGGCAAGGATCAATGCGATCCCAGCTATACCGGCTCCAATCTGGTGTCCGGCTCGCGGCAAGTAGGCGGCACACTCCCGGCAGGTCTCGGCGTCCCGCAAGTGCTAAATCCGCTGGTAACTTCCGGCGATCTCATCACTACCACCTTTGGCAACAAGTCTGCCTTGGTGCTGAAAAGCTCTGTGCTTACGTTCCATCGCACCGCACGCGGCGACTGGACTTGTGCAGCCACGGGCAGCGGCTTCATGGGCGAAATGGAAAAATACATTCCGGGTGCCTGCACCTGATGTTGCGTTGCGGGCGTATGCAGATACGCCCACATCCGCCCAAAGCCCCCCGCAAACGGGGGCTTTTTTTGTGGACGGGCAGGAGCAGACGGAAAGGCGCGCGCCAGCGCGTCTTTACCGCACCGCTGCAACCAGCGCGCGTTTTCCCTCATGCTCGAAGGCTCCCGCCATGCGGGTGATTTCGTTCGGCGTGAGTCCGTTTTGCCGCGCGACATCGCGCCAGCGTTCCAGCGAATCCAGTATCGCCAACAACCCTTCCTTGACGAGAGCGGTTGTCATTTTGAAGTACGGCGCGGCGTCGACGCAGCGTTCCAGCGCGGGATGATGGTTCCCCGGTAGTATCGGCAGGATATGCGCGCGCGCGGCGAACGCCTTTGGGTTCGGGTTCAGGTCGTAGGCGGGCGACAGACGCCATCCGTCGCGGACACGCAAAAAGCCGTGGTTTCGCAGATGGTCGTCGGTGTTCCCCGTCAGGACATTAAAGACCATGCGCTTCCACAAGTCCCGCGTGTCTTCCTGCGGCCTGGACGAGAGACTGGA